>CAURFS010000026.1:0-12669 GCA_963523845.1 uncultured Campylobacter sp.
CTCTAACGCACCCTTGCCGATCGTGGTATTTGCGATGATGAGGTAGGGTTTGGTTTTGTTTTTGACCTCGTCAAGGACAAATTCTATCTGATCGAAATTATGCCCGTCAATACGCGCGACCTCAAAGCCTTGCGCTTCAAATCTCACCTTCACGTCCTCAAACCACGCGATATCGGTGCTGCCGTCGATCGTGATGCCGTTAGAATCATAAATTATCGTGAGATTATCGAGGTTGTGTCTGCCCGCAAGCGCGCACGCTTCGTAGCTGATGCCCTCCTGTAGATCGCCGTCACCGCAGAAGCAATAGACGCAGTGATCGATGATCTCGTTTCCTTCCTCGTTTAGCAGATGCGCGGCGTATTTTGCGGACATCGCAAATCCGACCGCGTTTGCGACGCCCTGACCGAGCGGCCCGGTAGCGATCTCGACGCCTGGGGTAGTGATCTCCGGGTGGCCGGGGGTTTTGGAGTGTAGGCGCCTGAAGCTTTTCAGATCGTCCATGCTCAAATCGTATCCGCTAAGATAGAGGTAGCTATACACGAGCGCGCTTGCGTGCCCGCCCGAGAATACGACGCGGTCGCGGTTCAGCCACGCGGGATTTTTGGGGTTGTGGCGGACCTTGTTCATAAAGACGCTCATTACGTCGCTTAGCCCCATCGACGTACCGGGATGGCCCGAGTTGGCGCTCTGGATCATATCCGCGCTTAGAAATTTGATCGTGTTTGAAATTTTACTTAGCTGCTCGCTTGACATTTTTCATCCTTTCAGGTATTTTTCTATCAAATTTAAAACCAAATCGCGTAGGCTTTCGTCATAGACGCTCATCGCGCCGCTTACCTCGTCTATTAGGCGCTGCTTGTAGCTCCTCGCGCCCGCAAGACCTAGTAAATTTACGAAGGAATTTTTCGCGCCGTCCGCTCCTACGGGCTTGCCTGCGCTTGCCTCGTCGCTCGTGGCGTCGATGATATCATCCTCGATCTGAAATATAAGCCCTAGCTTCAGACCGATCTTATAAAGCTCATGCGCGAGCTCGTCATTTAGCCCGCCGATTATGGCGCCTAGCTCAAACGCCGCGGCGATGAGCGCGCCCGTTTTGTGCAGATGCAAAAACTCAAGCTCACTTTGCTTTAGAGGGATGTTTTCAAAACGGCAATCGATCGCCTGACCCAGCACCATGCCGCTGCTGCCTGCATTTCGCGCTAGAGTTTTAATGCATTTTATCTTGATCTCGTCGCTTAGGCTTGCGCTCGCGGCGATCAAAAATGCGTCTGTATTTAGCGCATCGCCCACCAAAATCGCTGTGACCTCGTCGTATTTTTTATGCAGGCTCGGCCGTCCGCGGCGCAGATCCGCATCGTCCATCGCGGGCAGATCGTCGTGGATAAGCGAGTAGGTGTGGATCATCTCAAGCGCCATCGCGATCGCCAGCGCGCCCTCAAAGCGCCGCTCATCCACCGCCGAAACGACGCCTAGCAGCAGCTGCGCGCGAAAATGCTTGCCGCCCGCTTGTAGCATGTAATTGAGCGCCTCCTCAAAATACGGATGAAAGCTCGGTGCCTTCAGCTCGTTTTGCTTAAAGTAATCTTTAAATTTTTCTAAAATATCCATCGATCCTACCTTGCGGTTTTGATTTGCTCTGCTTAGGCGCGCCCTTGACGAATGCAAAATTCGCGCCCTTCGAATACCTTTTCGTCGCGCAGCTTAGACTTTGCTGTTGCGAGCCGTTTGTCCGTCGCGTAGAAGTAATCATGCCGCTTAAAATTTTAAATTTTAATTTCCCCAATTTTACGCAGTGCGTGCAGTGCAGAGCGCTCCTCTTTTTTTTGAGCCGCATCTTTGTGCTCATTTACTCGCGGATACTGCACAATGGCTCGTCCGCTTTGCATTTAAGCCGTGCGAGCTAAATTTTACTTTGCGCCGCAGCGTAGCAGCTCGCCGAAATTTTAGAATTTGCCCTCACGCCACCCGTTAAATTTGATCGATTTGCTAAGGTTGAAATTTAATAACCTCGCGTCAAATCAAGCAGGCTGCACTTTATGCAAAACGTACCGTCGCAAAAATCTAAATTAACTTGTCGCCTTATACAATCGGGCTTCATTTAGTTCGCTACAGAAGCCGCCTGCTTCGTAAAATCCAAACCGCTCGCTAAGCAAAACAGCCATTCTATATAAAAGCTTATTTTCACCATTTTTGAACTACGCTTAGCCCTTATTGCCAAGCAGATCACCCAATCCGCCGAGCCCTCCTAGCATGGACGCTGCGGCGCCTTTCTTTTCATTTACGACGAGTTTTATCGCGTCGCATATCGCAGAAATTAGCAGGATCTGCAAGCTCTCTTTGTCGTTAAAAAGGCTGTCGTCGATGCTCAGATCGAGCACCTCGCCCGCGCCGTTTAGCCTGATGGCGACCATGCCCGCGCCCGATTTTACGGTAAATTCCTTGCGCGCATTCTCCTCCTCGATCTGCTTAGCCTTGGCCTGCATCTGATCGAGCATCTGCCCCATTTTCGAAAAATCCATTCCCTCAAACATCTTTACTCCGTTATTTGGTTTTTTTCGTTTACCTGCACGATTTTTGGCTCGAAATCTTTCGCTTTTTTGGCGCTCATCTGAGCATAGGCTACGATGATGACGACGTCGCCGACGCAGACTTTGCGCGCGGCCGCGCCGTTTAGGCAGATCTCGCCCTTTTTCTCGCCGCGGATCACGTATGTGGCGAAGCGCTCGCCGTTATTGACGTTTAGGATTTCGACTTTTTGATATTCGCAAAGCCCCGCAGCCTCGATGAGCTCGGGTCCGATTGTAATGGAGCCCACATAGTTGAGGTTGGCGTCCGTCACGCGCGCGCGGTGGATTTTGCTTGATAAAATTTCGATTTTCATCGGCCGTCCTTTAAATTTGGTCTAAATTTGATCCGCCTCGCGCCGCGACGAGCTCGCTTACGACCTGCTTGTCGCTGAAAGGATGCTTCACGCCCTTGATCTCCTGGTAAGTTTCGTCGCCCTTGCCTAAAATAGCGATCATCTCGCCGTTTTTGGCAAGATCTAGCGCGCGCGCGATCGCCTCTTTGCGATCTGCGATCTTTAAAATTTTATCCTTTCGGCGCATCCCGGCGCAAATTTGCTCGATGATCTCATCTGGATTCTCGCTGCGCGGATTATCGCTCGTGACGATGCAAATTTTGGCAAAGTGTTCGGCGATGGCGCCCATTTTCGGGCGCTTTCCGTGGTCGCGATCGCCTCCCGCGCCGAAAACCGCGATGATCTCGCCGCTTGCACGTAGCGCGTTTAGCACCTTTTCGATGCCGTCTGGGGTATGGGCGAAATCGACGACCACAAGCGGGTTTTTATTTACGATCTGCACGCGACCTTCGACGCCGCCGAAGTTTGCCAGGGCTTTTACGATCTCCTCGTTCGGCAGCTTGGTCAGAATTTTAACCGCCGCAAACGCTGCGGTAAGGTTGTAGAGATTAAACTCGCCGATTAGATCGCTTTGCAGCTGCGCATTATCGCCGTTTGGGGTGCGCACGAGCGCGTCGATGCCGCCCTTTAGCCCGTATCCGCTTACGCCGAAGCTCGCGGCGTTTTTGATGCCGTAGGTAAGGGCGTTTGCGGGGTTAAATTTAATGTGTCCGTCATCGGCGTTTATAAGCTTTGGCGCGTCGTCTGCGAAAAATGAGCTCTTGACCGCGGCGTATTCTTGCATGCTGCCGTGATAATCGAGATGATCTTGGCTGAGATTAGTAAAAATTTTAAGCGCAAATTCTAATCCTTCGATGCGATTTTGCGCGATTGCGTGCGAGCTAACCTCCATGACGAAATACTCGCAGCCTTGCTTGCCGGCTTCATAAAGATAGCCCATCGTCTTAAAAACTGAGCTCGTCGTAAGCCCCTTCTCGTCGATCCTGCTCTCGTTTATGAAAGCGCCGCGCGTGCCGCTTAAGCCGCAGCTAAAGCCCAAATCTAGCAGCGTTGAATAGATCGCCGCGGCGGTCGTGGTCTTGCCGTTCGTACCTGTAATGCCTACGATTTTTATGCGCGGATCGATATTTAAAAGCTCCTTCGCTTGCGCGATGGAGATGATCTGCGCGCCTTTTTGCGCCGCTTCGGCTTGGAATTTAGCGTTCGCGCTCGTGCGCATAAAAAAACAGCCCGCCCCGCATTCGGCGGAGTTATCGGTGATAAAGCTATTTTCGAGTCGTATTTTCATGATTTTTGATTTTTTGCATTAGCGCTTCGAAGCGCTCGTCGCCTGCATACGCGGCAGCCGAGCTCTCGACGTAATTAAGCCCCATTTCGTAGTAGCCGTTTTCTATCAAATTTTCTAAAAATTCTATCATCTCGGTTTTGTCCGAAATGGCGATTTTGGAGGAAAAAATGATCGATTCGAAGGCGTCTTTAAAGCCTCTTTGGCCTACCGCGCGCATAAAATCGGCATAAGTTATAACGGCGATCTCATCCTCGGCACCGGGTTCGGAGGCCGCTTCGTTCGCGATCTTTTCGTTGATGGAGTTTAAAATTTTAAAAAGCTCCGCGGTTTGAGTTTTGGGGCTGAGATTGTAAAAATCAAAGAGCATAAGCGCCTCTTCGCGGTCTGCCAGCGCGGTCTGGCAAAGCTCGAGTAAAAATAGAATTTCCTCCTCGCCGCTTTTTTCGTAGGCGAGCGAAAAATACAGCTTCGCAAGCTCGAATTCTCCGCGTGAAAAGGCCTTTAGCCCCAGTTTTTTATAATTCAAACTCTTCGCCTTCGGGGACGTTTACGACGCTAAGCTCGGGGTGGATATCCATACGGAGCTGGCGCTCGACGCCGTATTTTAGGGTCTGCGCACTTGCGGCGCAGCCGTGGCAATGCCCGGTAAGGCGGACATAGACGACGCCATTTTTTATGCCTAAAAGCTTCATATCGCCGCCGTCGTTTTGCAACATCGGACGGATTAACTCCAAGCTATCCTGTACTGGGGCTAGAAGCTCTTCGTCTGTAAATGGTATCATTAAAATTCCTTATTTTAGTTTTGGCGCATTATATCCAAAAGCGATAAAAAAAGGCTTATCGGGGATGAAATTTAATCTGAAATTTTGCGCGAGGACGCGGATCTTGCGCCATGGATCGCAAAGAATTTTATACGCCACGAACGGCGAGTCGCGATTTTAAAAATTTTATCGATTCAGCAAGGACGAAACTCGCAAATCATCGGGCTTACGTATATTTAAATTTAGACTATTTGCGCCATAAATTTGGGATGAAATTTCAGCCAGACCGAGGGCTAAATTTGAAAAGGAATTTTGCTTGAGCGGTAGGTAAAATTTAAAGCGGAACTCATTAAATTTTTATAAAAAAATAGATTTCGATCTTAATCGTAAATTTTGCGGGATATG
This sequence comes from uncultured Campylobacter sp., assembly GCA_963523845.1. Taxonomy (GTDB): domain Bacteria; phylum Campylobacterota; class Campylobacteria; order Campylobacterales; family Campylobacteraceae; genus Campylobacter_B. The sequence goes on from CAURFS010000026.1 coordinate 5,375, forward strand.
AAAGATTGGGCGGCAAACATTTATTTTAAAGCTCGTAGATGAAATTTACGCTATGTTTTATATCGATCGCGACTGTGAAATTTTAGCGCAGGCGCGTGCAGTCACGGCAAAATTTCTATCGGCGTGCCGATTTTTACGTGCTCAAAAAGCTCATCCATATCGTCATTGACGAGCGCTATGCAGCCCTCCGTCCAGTCGCCGAACGCCGCGATACTCTGCCCTAGGTAGCTAAATTTATTCGGTAGCCCGTGAATTTTGATATCGCCGCCTGCGCTCTTGCCGAGGGATTTTGCGTGGGCTACGTCGGCTTTGTTCGGATAGGAGATGCCTAAATTTAGATGATACGCCGAGTTTGGATTTTTGCCGTTTATAGTGTAGTTGCCTTCCGGGGTTTTGCCGTCGCCTTGAATCTCCTTGTGCCCTTCAGGCTCGCGTCCGAGAGCGATTTTGTAGCTTTTCGCAACGCCTTTTGAGGTCAAAATTTCAAGAATTCGTTTGGATTTATAGACGCGGATTTTAGAAATTTGCTCGCCGCCCAATGCTTGCTTTAGCGGAATTTCGGAGTTGATCGTTTCGATATTTTTGTAGCTATGTTAGTTGTCTAAGTCCCACGCTAGGCCCGCAGCGACGATAACAAGCGGAAGTAAAGCTTTAAATTTCATAGAAGAAATTTCGGGAGTTATCCCGAAATTTTATTTGCTGATTAGCTCGATATAAGCCATCTCTGCGGCATCGCCCTTGCGAAGGCGGGTTTTGATGATGCGAGTGTAGCCGCCGTTTACGCCTGCGTATTTTGAAGCGATCTCGGTGACTAGTTTATTTGTCGCAGCCTTATCCTGAAGCGCCGCGAAAACAAATCTATGCGCCTCGCTGTCGCCTTTTCGCGCGCGAGTGATCAGCTTCTCGGCATAGCTTCTTAGCTCTTTTGCCTTAGGAAGTGTGGTTTCGATCTTGCCGCTAGTAACTAAAGCGATGGTTAAATTTTTAAGCAGGGCGGCACGGTGAGACGAAGTACGCCCTAGCTTCCTATATCCGTGATTATGTCTCATTTATTGTCCTTCATTCTTTTGTCTTTGAGCCTTCAGCTCGTCAAGCTTGCGTTTTAGCTGCTCTTTTTTATCGCCGAGCTCTTGGTTGCCGATAGGATAACCGATCTCCTCCATAACGGCCTTGATCTCCTCGAGCGATTTTTTGCCTAAATTCTTAAGGTCTTTAAGCTCACTCTCTTCCATAATCGCTAGCTCGCCGATAAATCTAATATCGGCGCGATCCAGGCAGTTAAAGCTTCGCGCGCTTAAGCTTAGATTGCTAACGCTCTCAAAAAGCTTTGCAAACTCGGAATTTGCAGGGATCGCTCTACCGAAAGTATCCGCAGCGCTGATATTTACGATACCTTTGAAAACCGCCAGCTGCTGATACATCGCCTCAAGCGCGTTTTTAAACGCATCTATCGCGCTGATCTGACCGTCGGTAGTGATCGTAAAGACCACCTTTTCGTAGTCGGGATTATCCTCTACAAATACGTTTTCGATATCGTAAACAGCCTTGGTCACCGGGGTAAAAAACGCATCCAGCGCGATAAAATCAGCATCTAAATTTTCTCTGATCTCCTCGCTTGGGACGTAGCCGATGCCCTTTTCGATGATGAGCGTAAATTTAAGATCGGCATCCTCGTTTATCGTAGCTAGATAAGCGCTTGGATTTACGATCTCTACGGCGTCGTTGTTTAGGTCGCTGCCGTAAATTTCTTTAGGTCCTTTGAAGCTGTATTCTACGACCTCGCGTAGGGAATCGCCCTTGATTTTAAACCTTAAGCCCTTTAAATTTATGATAAAAGCCGCCATATCCTCGAGCATGCCGCGCATGCTGTCGAATTCATGGCTTACGCCTTCGATTTTAACCGCAGTCGGCGCAAAACCGACCGTGCTCGTATAAAGTAACCTTCGTAAAGGATGAGCTAGAGTGACGGCATATCCAGTTTCAAAGGGATATGCTATGATTTTAGCAACATTTTCGCTGACATTCTCAACCTTTATTTCAGTTGGCATATGAGCTGATGTTGTGATTTTTCTCATATTAGCACCTACTATTTCGAGTAAAGCTCTACGATAAATCTTTCCTCTACAGGAATAACAACTTCTTCTCTCTCCGGAATTCTAGAAAAAATTCCGTATCTTTTCTCTTTTTCTACGTCTACCCACGCTACGATGCCGGTCTGTGCAGTAAGATCCAGCGCTCTTGAAATTTGCGGATTATTTTTGCTCTTTTCGATCACTTCGATCTTTTGTCCTGCGTGGACGCTATATGAAGGGATATCGACGCGCTTGCCGTCTACTAAGATATGTCCGTGCGTAACGAGCTGGCGCGCAAATCGTCTAGTCGTAGCAAAGCCCATGCGGTAAACTACGTTATCTAGCCTCTGCTCTAAAAGCTGAACCAAGATCGCTCCGGTATTACCCTCTCTGCGAGCCGCTTCGGCAAATAGCCTACGGAACTGCTTCTCGCTTACGCCGTACATAAATTTAGCCTTTTGTTTCTCGCGAAGCTGTGAGCCGTATTCGCTTAGTTTAGCGCGTCTTTGTCCATGCTGACCCGGAGCGTAAGGGCGTTTTAAAAGCGCGCTCTTGCCCGCAAGCCTTCTCTCGCCTTTCATAAATAGATCGACGCCGAGCCTTCTTTCTAATTTTTCAACCGGTCCTGTATATCTAGCCATAAATTTCTCCTTTTATAATTACACGCGACGTCGTTTAGGCGGTCTGCAACCGTTGTGCGCAAGAGGAGTGATATCTTTGAAATACGTAACTTTAATCCCTTCTACGCTACCTACGCTTTTAACGGCGGTTTCGCGTCCGCTTCCCGGACCTTGAACCTTGACGCCTACCTCTTTGATGCCGTGCTCTTTGGCTTTGTTTAGTGCATCCTCGACGGCTTGCTGCGCCGCATAAGGGGTGGATTTTTTGCTGCCTTTAAAATTTAAAGCGCCCGCACTGCTCCACGCGATCGCGTTGCCCATCTCGTCCGTTACGGTAATCATAGTGTTATTAAACGTAGCGGAGATGTAAACTATGCCTTTGGAGATATTTTTTCTGACGGTTTTTTTCTTAACTACTTTTTTTTGTGCCATATCTCAATCCTTATTTAGCTGCCGCGCCGACGGTTTTGCGTTTGCCTTTTCTGGTTCTGGCGTTCGTTTTTGTTTTTTGACCGCGAACCGGAAGGCCCTTTCTGTGTCTTAAGCCGCGATAGCCGCCCAAGTCCATAAGCGCTTTTATATCCATAGCTACTTGTTTGCGAAGATCGCCTTCGACCATATAGTGCTCCTGGATCTCTTTTCTGATAGCGGCGGCTTCATCTTCGCTCAGATCGGCGACTCTTTTATCGTAAGAAATTCCTGCCGCATCGAGAATTTTTCTCGACGTAAATAAACCTATACCGTAGATATAAGTTAGTCCGTATTCAATCCTTTTTTTCTTTGGTAGATCTACACCTGCGATACGAGCCATAACTTATCCTTGTCTTTGTTTATGTTTTGGATTTTCACAAATAACGTGAACAACACCTTTGCGCTTGACAATTTTACATTTGTCGCACATTTTCTTAACGGATGGACGAACTTTCATTCCACTCTCCTAAAATTTTCTCCACTTTAAATGCAAACTGCACCTAGGTTTAATGAAATTTCAAAAGCGAAAGTATCAAACCAACTGTTTTCAAAATAGTGGGGATTTTGAAAACACTTCTTCCTACAGTTTAGTCGCAAAATCGCGAGTATATCTAAATTTAACTTTATCCTTACTTATAGCGGTAGGTGATCCTGCCTTTATCGAGGCTGTAAGGGGTCAGCTCAACTTTTACGCGATCGCCCGGCATTATCTTGATGTAGTGCATCCGCATCTTGCCAGCGATATGACATAAAATCACGTGTTTGTTATCGAGCTCAACCTTAAAAGTCGCGTTCGGCAGCGCTTCTATGACGTTGCCGTCGATCTCTATGACGTCGTCTTTTGCCACAAATTCTCCTTTCTTTTAAATTTAAAAAGGGCGATTATATAGAATTTAAAATTTTAAACAGCTTAAAAGAAATTTAAAATAAGCAAAATTTCAGATTTATTTCGCTACGCGCGAAGTATTTTGCAAAAGCAAGGCGGCGCTCCTTTTAAAATTTTAGTATAATGGCTCAAAAATTTTAAAGGAAAAACATGAAATGGCAAGACGGAAGACGAAGCTCAAACGTGGAGGATGACCGCGCAAGCAGCATGCGCACGAGCTCCGGCTCGCTTGGGATGTTGATTCCGATCATCAGGTTTTTGCTCGGCTCAAAGATCGGGCGCATAGTGCTCGTAATCGGCGTGGTGGCGTATTTTATGGGTTACAACCCTTTGGCGCTTTTAGACGGGGGCGCTAGCACGCAGAGAGAGCCGACGGATAGCCCGCAGGAGCAGGAAAAGCTCGCCTTCGTCTCGGCGGTGCTAGCTCAAACCGAAGACGTCTGGGGCGAGATATTTAAAAGCGTGGGCGCGCGCTACGAGGAGCCCGGACTTCGGCTTTTCCGCGATCAGATAGCAAGCGGCTGCGGCTTTGCGAGCGCGCAGACGGGACCTTTTTATTGCCCGAGGGACCATAAAATTTATCTGGATCTCGGTTTTTTTGATGAGCTTGCGAACAAATACAAAGCGGGCGGCGACTTCGCGCAGGCCTACGTCATCGCGCACGAAGTAGGGCATCACGTTCAAAATTTAGTCGGCACGCTGGAACAGGTCGCCGCTCTAAAAAGGCGCGCTCGCAGCGAAGCCGAGCAAAACGCGCTTCAGGTCAAAGTCGAGCTGCAAGCGGACTGCTACGCGGGGATCTGGGCGCATTATCTCGCAAAAGCTGGGCGCGTGCTGGAGGCGGGCGACATCGACGAGGCGCTAAATGCTGCCAGTGCGATCGGCGACGATACGTTGCAGCGCAAATTTAGCGGTCGCGTCGTGCCAGATTCCTTCACGCACGGCACCTCGGCGCAGCGCAAAGAGTGGTTTAAAAAAGGCCTAGCGGGCGGAAACCTAAAAGCTTGCTCGTTCGAGCCGTAATGCGCGATATGCAAATTTAACGTGGAGCGAGACGAGACACTATATGACATACACTTGTGTGTAGTACAATATGAAATTTTATTCGCTACATATGTGAGTTCTACGATATCGCGAGTTTTGACGTGTGATCGCCTACGGCGATAGTAGAGGTGACAAGGAGATGTTGGAGTTTGCCGACGAGGCGCATTATAGGGTGTTTGAGTGAAAAAAAGGAAAAGCCAAGACAAAAAAGAGATCTTGGCTTTTAGCGGCTAAAATGTTGACAGGTAGTTGAACAGCTCAAAGAACTTGTCTTTGGTTTCTTCGTCTATTTTGATTTTGCCTTGCTCGACTTCATTTTTAAATTTGTTTGACATATCGCTTGATTTTTCATTCATTTCAAATTCATTTCTTAGCTCGTCACTAAAAAAATCTTCTATTTCTTTAAAATTAGGATATTTTTCCTTAAATTGTTCATTGTTCAGTATTGCTATAAATTTATCGTCGTTTAGCTTTGTCATAGCTTCTCCTGCCTTGTCGCCATCTACTAAAAGTAGCACCCTGTCGTCTTTTGCCGTTCTGGCTAGCGTTTTTAGCTCATTTGCTATGTTTTTTTGGTCTTTTGCAACTACCATATTTATTTTGCTTTGCCGTTGTTCTATTGTGCTCATTTTTCCAAGTCCATTTATAGGCAGAAACAGTAACCTTTCTTTGCCGCCGTGTTCTTTTTCGTATAAAAAATTCATAGCTGTTAAGTAATTGTAATCGGTTATCCCCTCGACGAAAATAAGCTTATCATCGTAGCCTACTAAGCTAAGATACTCCACCCCAAGACCTCTTTTTATCTGAGCTAAAGTATCGGCTTCATGATCCGGTATTATGGAAAAGTCATTTACTATAGTTGAGCCTTTGCCGCTAGATTTTACTATCCTTATCTCGTCAAGATGGCGAATATCTAAAATATGATTTGAGTGAGTAGAAACGATAAAGGTTATACCGCGTTTTTGTCCAAATTCTTTTAAAAATTTACGAATATCCTTTTGAGCCGGTATGCTTAGGTGGTTTTCCACCTCGTCTATCAGGACTATATCGCCATATCCTACTTTGTATTGGTATAAAAAGTTAAAAAATAGATTAAAGAATTTTTTAAATCCGACACTTTGCTCGCTTAGACTAATGGTTTCATTGTTTTTCTCAATACAAAAAGAGATACTTTGGGTTTCCAGTTTTATTTCAAAGTTGTAAACATCACTATCTGATTTGGAATAATAAAGCTCATTAAAGCGCCTGTTTATAGTTTCTTTTAAGATTTTATTTATCTCCTTTTCTGCTGTATTGTAAAAACTAGCGCCTTTATCTTTTGATTTTTTGTAAATTTTTTGTAGTTTTGATATATAAAATTTTATGGCATTAAACAATGCGATAAAAAACTTATTTTTCAATAACTGATCGGGTGTTGTTTTTAGATTTTCGTTTTTTATTTCATGCTCTTTGTAAAATACGATGTTTGGCACTGTTGGATAACACCACAATAGTTCATCAGCCAATGCTTTTATGTCTATAAATTTTGGAAGTTCTGGCTTTTGATTGTTGTGGTAATAAGCTTGTTTATTGTGTTCCCATAATTCAGTCAAAATTTCTCGTAGCCTATCATAATACCTTTCAAATTTATTGTATTCTCGGTGAAATATCGCACTATTTATATCCTTTGAAAGTTCATCAAAAATTTCCTTATTTTTTTGCATATATCTATTTTCTTTATAGTTTTCATTATACCAATCCGTAAGCTTTTTAAATTCATTTTTTATCTTAGTTAGGGTTTTAAACCATGGATAACTAGAACTCCATGTTGCTATATTTTCGCTGTCTAGCCAAATTTTAAACTCATATTTTTGCAAATTTTCAATATTATTATCATCAGAGTTTTTAAATTTATCATTCAGATATTTTTTTAGTTCTCTCGCATCGTCTAAATCTATGCCTTCTGTATCTTGTTTATCGGATATAAATTTTAATTTACAAGATAGCTTTATTGCTTTATCGTGGTTTTTTACTTTATCAAAATCTTTATCAATAACCCCAAAGCACTCAAGCATTTCACCGCCTCTTTTTGTACTGCAAAGATAGACCTCTTTATGCTCAGGTAGTATTATTCTTATTTCTTCTTTTTGTTCTTTTTCATCATAATCATGTAGTGCACAAATATCACTTGTGTTAAATTTATCATTTAAATTTTGTATATAT
>CAURFS010000027.1:0-12402 GCA_963523845.1 uncultured Campylobacter sp.
CGTTAGAGCTTGAGGGCACGGCTAAGACGCACGGCGCGCCGCTTGGAGAGGAGCTGCTTGCGCGCGCTAAGCAAAGCCTGGGCTTTGATCCAGCCCAAAGCTTCGTCGTAAGCGAGGACGTGCTTTTTGAAACTCGAGCTGCGGTCGAGAGGGGCGATTTGGAGGAGCGGCTTTGGAAGGAGAAGCTCGGCAAGCTAAGCGATGAAAAAAGAGCGCTTCTAAACGAGCTTTTAAATCCCGATTTTAGCAAGATAGAATTCCCGGATTTTAGCGGGCTTAAGGTCGCTACGCGCGATAGCAACGGTAAAATTTTAAACGCCATCGCAAACGCGGTGCCCGGCTTTTTGGGCGGAAGCGCCGATTTGGCGGCGTCGAATAAGACCGAGCTAAAAGGCGGCGGCGACTTTCCGTGCGGCAAAAATTTACACTTCGGCATCCGCGAGCACGCGATGGCGGCGATCGGCAACGCTTTTGCGAGATACGGGCTTTTCATCCCGTTTAGCGCGACGTTTTTTATCTTCAGCGACTATCTCAAGACGGGCGCTAGACTTGCGGCGCTGATGGGCTTGCGGCACTATTTCGTCTTCACGCACGACAGCATCGGCGTGGGCGAGGACGGACCGACGCACGAGCCTATAGAGCAGCTTAGCACCTTCCGCGCGATGCCAGACTTCTACACCTTCCGCCCCGCAGACGGCAACGAAAACGTAAAATGCTGGCGCACGGCGCTTGCTCTGAATGCGCCCGCGGCGTTCGTCTGCTCGCGTCAGGGCCTTGAGCCGCTACCTAAGGCGGTCTTGGGCGACGTACAAAACGGCGCGTATCTGCTAAGGCAGAGCAAAGAGGCGCAGATCACGCTCATCGCAAGCGGCAGCGAAGTCTCGCTCTGCTTAAAAGCGGCGGCGATCCTGCAAGAGCAGGGCATCGGCGCAAACGTCGTAAGCGCGCCGTGCTTCGAGCTTTTGTGCGAGCAGGACGCAGACTATCTAGCGCAAATCCTGCAGGCGCAAACTAAAATTTTAGCCGTCGAAGCCGCAAGCGCGCTTGAGTGGTATAAATTTGCAGACGCGGTACACGGCATGCAAAGCTTCGGCGAGAGCGGCAACGCGAGCGAGCTATTTAAGCTTTTCGGCTTCACCGACGTAGCGATCGCTAAGCAGGCCAAAGAGCTTTTAGAGCAGTAGCGAAAAGGGTAAAATTTGAGCGAAAAAATCAAAATTTCGTATTTAGACGGATTTAAAATTTACGGGTTAAAAGCCCGCACGAAAAATGCGGACGAGCTAGGCGGGAGCGGCAAAATTCCCGCGCTGTGGGCGAAATTTATGAAAGAGTGCTATGACGGGCAGAGCGATATTTACGGTGTCTATTACGATTACGAAGACGGCGTCGACGGGCTTTACGATATCTTTATCGGCACCAAAGCGCCCCGCAGCGACGAAGCCTTGGAGATCAAAAGCGGCAAATACGCCGTTTTTAGTTTCCCAAATGAGCCGCAAAATGTAGCAAGGTTTTGGAGTAAAATTTGGAGCTTTTTTGAGGCTAGCGAACTAAAAAGAGCGTTTGGAACGGATTTTGAGTTTTACGGCGGAGACGAGATCAAAATTTTTATCTCGATTTTGTAGGGCGGTGCATGAAATTTATAAACGGCGAGTGATTTTTCGCCGCCGCGATAAAATTTGCCCGCGAGATGCTAAAATTACTTGCTCGCAAAAGCCGCGCAGAGCGTAAAGCGCTGCTGCTTTATAAAATTTCATCCATAAAGCGGTAAAATTCCGTACCCAAAACTACGCGCGAAAGCAAATTTTATGCCCAAAGCGCGCCGTACCTTAAGTCGTGGATTTAAAACGAAATCTAAATTTGCGCCGTTAAATTTCAACCCCCGCTCGCAAAATCAGGCGAAATTTCACGCGGAATTTCATTTTTAAATCTGTTATTAAGGCATTTTTGGCTTAAATTACATTTTCATTCGGGTAGATGTCCGAGCGGTCGAAGGAGCGCGCCTCGAAAGCGCGTAAGGCGTCAGCCTTCTAGGGTTCGAATCCCTATCTACCCGCCATCCATTCAAATTTCACCCAATACTTTGGAGTTAAGATGAGCAATAAACTCCTTTCGATGAGCCTGCAGGAGCTGTGGCGGCTATTTCCGATACGTCTCGTGCCGCACGATCCGCGCTGGAGCGAATATTTTAGGCAGGAGCGCGAAATTCTGCGCGGGCTGCTGCGAGATCATGGCGAGATCAAGATCCACCATATCGGCAGCACCGCAGTAAGCGGGATCTGGGCGAAGCCTATCGTAGATATTTTGATCGAGTGCTCGGATATTGCCGCCGCCAAACGGCGCCTGATATACGCGGGCTATCTGCTAATGAGCGAAAAGGGGAGCCGCTGCAGCCTAAATAAGGGCTACACCGAAGCGGGATTTGCCGAGCGCGTTTTTCACGTGCATCTGCGAAATTTCGGCGATGCGGACGAGATATTTTTTAGAGATTTTTTGCGAGCGAATGCGGATATCGCTGGGCGGTACGAGGCGCTTAAATTAGAGCTTTGCAAGCGATTCGAGTTCGACCGCGACGCCTACACTGCGGCAAAAAGCGAATTTGTGCTTAAATTTACGCGCATCGCTAAAGAAAACTCGAAATAACCGCGCGAATTTGATCTCTGCGTAAGAAGCTCGCTCGCCAAGAGCGATAAAAATGGCTAAATTTTATAAATGATACGGGCGGATAGCGCCGCGCCCTGTGAGCTTATTTTTATAAAATTTTGACCGTAATTTCAAATTTAAACGGCACTCACCCAGCTATCGTAGATAAATTTTACAAATCCAGCTAGCGGCAAAGTCATCCACAAAATGCGCCGTATCATCGCATCACACCAAGGGCTAAGGCTCATTTCCGCGCTTCGGTACAAATTTAAATTTAAAAGCCTACGCGTCGTTAAATTTTTAGAATTTCACCAAAAACAAACTCACAAACTCGCTAAATTTAAAGCGGCGAAAATTTAAATTCCTCGCCGCTAGCTAGCCGCGTAAATTCCACGCCGAGCGCTTAAATTTAATGATCGCTCTTTAGCCCCGCACCGCAAAGCGGGATGATGCTATCTCCTTGCAGATCGTGGCTTTCTTTGTAGCGCAGATACGCCGCGTAAGTAGCCGCGGTCGTGTGCTCGACGTAAAATCCGCCGCGCGCAAGCGCCGCTCTGGCAGGTAGTATGTCGCTCTCGCTCGCCAAGATCACCTCGCGCTCGCCCGCGTAGCTAGAGCCAAGAATTTCGGCCGCGCGCATCGGTCTTGCGATCGCGATGCCCTCCGCTAGCGTCGGCTGCGGCTTAATCTCGCGCGCCGCACCTTTGGCGTCAAAAAGCGGAGCGCAACGCTCGCCCTGAACGATGAAAATTTTTGGTAGCGCCTCGATAAGACCGCCCTCATATAGCTCGCCTAGCGCCGCTTGAGCGCCCAGCAGCAGCGTGCCATTGCCCACAGGAATGAAGATATTGCGCGGCACCCTGCCCAGCTGCTCGTAGATCTCATAAATATAGCTCTTCGTGCCCTCGTAAAAGATCGGATTATAAACGTGGTTGGCGTAATAGATCTGTTCATCCGCGGCCTTTTTGCGGCACGCATCCGCCGTTTCGTCGTGGCTGCCGTCAAAGACCGTGACGTGCGCGCCGTGGCTTTTGATCATATCGATCTTTTTAGGCGATGTGCCTTTAGGGACGTAAATTTCACACTCGATGCCCGCGCGAGCGCAGTACGCCGCCACGGCATTGCCCGCGTTGCCGCTAGAGTCTTGCAGCACCTTTTTGACGCCGATATTTTTGGCATGCAGCACCAAAACCGCCGCACCGCGGTCTTTAAACGAAAGCGTAGGCATCGCGTAATCGAGCTTGAGATAGAGATTTTCGTCGAATTTTACGCTCGCCGTGAGCCCCTCGCCCATCGAAATTTCTCTAAATTTAGCCGTGTCGATACCCATAAACCTGCGGTATCTAAAGATACTAAACTCGCTTTGATCTACGAGCGTGGGGTTAAATTTAGGCGCATCGGAGTTTAGCTTATACAGCCCGCCGCAGTCGCATTTATAACTCAAAGTATCGATGGGCGCGTGCTTGCCGCAGCCCGTGCAGATGAAATCGCTCATTTTCGCTCCTATTTTTTCTCTTTGATTTTTGCGACGGCCTCGATCTCTACGAGGCAGCCGAAGTGTAGAGCCGTAGTCGGCACCACGACGCGGGCGGGCTTGTGCGCGCCGAAAAACAGCGCGTACTGCTCGTCGATCACGTCCCAGTTCGCGACGTCGGGCGTATAGACGCGGCACATCCGCACGTCGCCTTTATCTGCTCCCGCGGCGGCCAGCACTGCCGCGACGTTGCTTAGAGCCTGCGCGGTCTGCGCAGCAAGACCCTCCGCGATGGCCCCCGTACGCGGATCCACGCTTAGCTGCCCCGAGACGTAGAGCGTGCCGTCGTCGTCTAAGATGCCCGGCGCATAATGCGCCTTTTTCGGCGCGAAACCGCTTGGATAAATTTCTTTCATTTAAGCTCCTTGGCATATAAAATTTTATATAATTCTACTCTAAATTTATTAAAAATATATAAGTATTTCTATAAATTTGTAAAAATTTTAAAATTTAATCTAAATTCATAGATTTTTTTATATGAAATTTCAGGAGCCCGAATTGAACCAACTTTTACAGACCTTTATACCTACCGCGCACCTTATTAAAAATACGATCGGCGATTGCGAGGTGGTCATCCACGATATGAGCACGCCGCAAAGCTCCGTCGTTTTCGTCCTCGGCGACGTAACGGGTAGGAGGATCGGTCAAAGCTTTGATCATCTGGTAAAGGACGTGTTGCTAAGCAAAAATTTTGAAAACGACTGCACCGCAAACTACTACTTCACCGCGCAAAACGGCAAGCCCATACGCTCCTCGACTTCGCTGATCCGCGGCGCAGACGGCAAAGTAGTAGGCGCGCTGTGTGTAAATATCGATACCTCAAGCGCCATGGCGGCATACAAAGTAATAAAAAATCTTCTACCGAACGCAAAGCTCGATAGCAAGGAGTTGCAGGGCGCAAATTTTACCGACGGAGGCTGCAATAACGCGGCATTAGATGAAGCGAGCTCAAATGACAGCGTAAATTTAGAAGCAAAAAACTCTAACGATTCGCAGCAAAATATCCTTGATATCGTCCAAGATCTGATCGCATCAGCTACGCACGATCTGGATGTGGAGGGGATGAAGAAAGAGGATCGAAAGCGTATTGTAAAATTCCTCGCGCAAAAAGGGATTTTTGAGGTAAAGGGCGCAGTGGAGCTCGTCGCAAAGGCGCTTAGGACGCAGAAAGTCACGATTTACTCGTATATGGATGAGGTAAGGAAGGAGAGCTAGCCGCGGTGCATAAATTTGATCTAAAATTTAACAAGCGTTGCGCGTCTTTTTATCAGCGTAGCCATTGGAGTGGCGCAAATTTTAATCTAAATTTGATGAATCGATCAAAAATTAGAGCATACTAATCCTTCGTTTATACAGCATGTAACGGGATAAAAGCAAAACTCATCTATTACTCGAACTCGTAGCCCTTCGCGCTTTTTAATTTCTCGTCATAATCGACTCCGTTAGCAATTCGCTTGCGCGAAGCATTGAAATCCGCTCGTATCGGGCTTTTGCGCTCGTCAAACTCAAGTGGCGCGACACCGATGATATCTGCTAGCAAATGCGCTAAATCATCGCTCATAAAAGGCTTATCTTTCGCCGCTTCCAGCTTCTGCCACAGTGCGGCGTGAGCGGTCAGAAACTCGCGAGAGCCTATGAAAATTAGCGGAATTTCGTAAGTAAAGCGGCTCTCCATGCCGTGCCCAAGGCGTCCGTTTTCGTATAAATTCTCGCCGTGATCGCTAAGATAGACGATGAGGCTGTCATCACCCGAAAAAATTTTAAAAATTTCATTTATAACAAAATCGTTGTAAAGCACGCTGTTGTCGTAATACGCGACGACATCTTTCTGCTTGGAAGTAAGTTTTGCCTTTACATCCGCCGCGCTAAACTTGCCAAATCCCTCGGGATAGCGCAGGCTGTAATCCATGTGGCTGCCGATGAGATGGATCACGTAGAAATTTCGCTCTCTCTGCCCCGCTTTCGCCTGATTTATGAGTGGAAGCAGCACTCCGTCAGGCTTGATGCGGACGGTTTCATAAAGATTACTCTTTGAGAGGAAAGATTCCGCGTCCGCGCGATCGGCAGCGCTTTTAGCGCTTAACGCATGTGCGCCGAAAGCTTCTTGATTGCTAATCCAAAAGGTGCGGTAGCCACTTAGCTTAAACATATCAATGATGCTAAGATTGCGAAACCACGCCCTTTTACGTTCGCTTTCGTAATCGCTGAAATTTAAAAGCCGCATCAGCACCTGATTAGTCGTGCCGTAAGGTGAGATTGTATCACTAAATTTTATCAGATTGCCGCTTGCTTCGAGCTTCTCTAAAAGCGGCGTATTTTTAACGCCGTAGCCGTAGAGTGACATATGCCCGCGCTGCAAGCTTTCACCGATTATTAGGATGATATTTTTGACACGAGACTTTTGCAAGGCAGGGTTTGTAGCGGCCTCAGGGTTTTTAGAATTTGAAATCGCGCCGGGGCTTTGCAGCGTAGAATTTAAAGTCTCGCCTGAGCTCTGCAGCTCAGCGCCCGAAGCGGAAGTAGAATTTAAATTTGCGCCGGAATCTTGCGCCTGGGCGCTTGATGCGGGCGCGGAATTTTCAGACGCAGAATCCAAGGCAGAGCTTTGCGGATCTAAATTTGCGCCGCCTTTTAAAACGCTTTCGTTCGCGCGCTTGGCCTCATCGTATCCGAGCTGCACTTCGCGCATATCGGTAATGAAATTCTTATCGCTCAGATAGTCTTTTATCGTAAAGGCAAACTCCAGCGGGACGTATTGCGATAGCTTGGTTATATAGCCCTGCTTGCCCTGGAAAGCTTTAGCGGCGATATCCGCGCAAAAGATCGTGCCATAGATAAGATAAAGCGCTGCTAGCAGCAATCTTAGGCGGCCATGCGCTTGTTCCCTCTTTCTCTGCCCTGCTCTTAATACCGCACAAATGCAGCCGAGCAGCACCGCTAAATATAAAATCGTTGCGGGATTAAGAAACTGCGAAACAAACTCGCGAGTCTCGGCTGCATCGGTATGCACAAGCGCGTCGATCGCCACAACGTTGAAGCTTGAGTCGAAATTTACGATCAAAAATAAAGCCACGCTCGCAATTAGCGCGATTAGCGCTAGTAACACGAATGAAACGAGCTTAAAAAATCGGCCGCTAAGCAGATAGCAGAGGTGAAAGATGAGTAAATTTATGATGAGCACCGCAGAAAAGCCTTTAAATACATGCGAAAAATGATACCCATTGATCTGATAATGTATCTTAGCCCAGCACGCGAGCAAGCATAGCGCCGTGCTAAGCCAAAACACCCTCCATACGGGACGTTCTCGCAGTGCAGCAAAAAAACCGCGGTCGATTTTCATAAGCAAGCGCGCCACAAGCCCGCCCACTTTCGTCCGTGCCATAAGCCCGCCTATATTTGCTAGCGCTACATAAAATTTTTCTCTCATTTTATATTTCCTGCCTTGTACGAAGAGACGCGACGACGCGCACTCTGCGTAGCGCGACATGTTTTCGCTTTAAAATCAAGGCGCAATCTTAGCCGCTTAAAGCTTTGAGCTTGCTTACTTGCGCGCCTTTACGTTTCAAATTTTAAGGCTAATTTTAAAGATACGGGCGGGGGTTAGAATTGGACGGCGGAATTTTGAGGCGAAATTCTATGTAAAGCGGATTTATGAGTGAGGTTATGAGACAGAAGCTCCGGGATAAAATTATTAAAACGTAATTTCAAAAAATTTAGCTAATTCAAATTTCGAAGCAATATTGTCGCGGGCAAAAATTTTAATAAGATGCGCGGCAAATGGCGCGTTTTACAACGCTTGCATGCCTCATAAAGCCAGCTACGAGGCTAGAGCAGATAAGAAGCGACCGCGACGCGATATTTTTTAAAATTTTGTGACTAGACCGCAAACCGTCACAATAGGTTTCCTTTGATAAAATTTATACACGAAGTGGCTGAGGTAAAATTCCAAGACGCGAGCGATGTAAAATTGTCGAAATCTAATCGTGGGCAAAATTTCGCACCGATAAAGCGAAAAAATTTTAACTAGCCCAAATCGCCTTTTGGGCAAAATTCTACGCGACGCTTAGGACTTCTACCTTACCATCGAAAACCGCCATGCAGTGCTCATAGTGGCTAGTGCGAAGTCCGTCCTTGCTTCTCGTGCTCCACTTATCCTCGGCGATGACCGGCGTGCCGTCCTTTTGGCAGATCATCGGCTCGATGCAAAAAACCATGCCGTTTTTGATTTTGGGGCCTGATTTTGGATTGTTGCCCTCTAGATAGTTTGGGATCTCAGGCTCTTCGTGCGGGTGCTTGCCGATGCCGTGGCCGCAGAAGCCGTATAGCGGCACGAAGCCGCGCGCGCGGATAAATTTCTCGATCTCGAAGCTTAGCTCTTTGAAGTGCATCCCTACCCTGATCGTTTTGATGGCAAACTCCAGCGTATCCTTACTGCATGCGATGAGATCTTCGTCGGCTTTTGAAATTTTACCGACGGGCAGGGTGCGTGCGCTGTCACCGAAATATCCGTTTAGCTTCGAGCCCAAATCGACGCCTAAGATATCGCCCTCCTGCAAGATCGTTTCGTCTGGGATGCCGTGGATGATGACTTCGTTTAACGAGAGGCAAGCGGCGTTTGGAAAGCCGTATAGCCCTTTAAAAGCCGGGTACGCACCCTTGGATGTGATGAAATCGTCGATCTTCTTATCGACTTCGAGCAGGCTAAGACCCGGTTTTATGAATGAAGCTGCATAATCAAGGGCTTGCGCGACGATCCTGTTCGCCGCACGCAGCCCTTCTAAATCTTTTTTTGTTTTAAGCAAAATTGCCATTTATAGCCCGACCGCGCTTAGGGTCTGATATTTGTTCATATAGATCTGCGCTTCTATGCGTCTCATCGTATCAAGAGCGACGGAGACGACGATCAGCACGCTGGTGCCGCCGAAATAAAACGGCACGCCCATAAATTTAACGAGCAGCCACGGGATGACGGTTACTAGCCCGAGATAGATCGAACCCCAAAACGTAAGACGGCTGGCGACTTCGTTTAAAAAGCTCGCCGTTCCCTCGCCCGGACGAATGCCCGGGATAAATCCGCCCTGCTTCTTTAAATTTTCACTAATGTCCTTGGAATTAAAAGCAATTGACGCATAAAAATAAGCGAAAAATATAACCAACACAAAGGTCAAAAAGTTAAAGAAGTAATTGCTAGGGCTTAGGAAATCGTGGATCTTTTGGATGATCGGATTGGTGCTTGCTTGTAAAATTGTAGTCGGAAACATCAAAATCGCGCTTGCAAAAATAGGCGGAATGACGCCACTTAAATTTAGCTTGATCGGCACGTAATTCATAATGCGCTTGTTTTGATTCGCCATCAATACCTTGCGCGAAAACGATACTGGAATTCTGCGTTCGCCTAGCTCCACATATAAAATTGCCCCGATAGTAGCCAGGATAATTAGCACGATCGCGATTAGCTTTAAAACGTTCATTTCGCCGGTATTTACTAAATTTACAGTACTTCCGATCGCTCTAGGGATGGCACTTACGATACCTGCAAAGATAATAAGGCTGGTGCCGTTACCGACGCCGCGCTGCGTAATCTGCTCGCCGATCCACATCAAAAGCATGGTGCCTGCCAGCATCGAAATGCACGAGATAAAAACAAACTCGTTGGTATTTTCAGCCATTATCGCAGGCGCTCCGGTCTGTCCGTGGATGCCCTGTAAGCCGATGCTAACGCCGATGGATTGGACCATAGCGATTGCGATTGTAGCATATCGGATGATCTGCATATATTTCTGCATACCGTCGCGCTCTTTTTTGAGTTTGCCTAAATTTGGAAAGGTTGCTGCAAGCAGCTCCATAATGATCGAAGCGGTAATATAAGGCATGATGCCTAGCGAGATAACGCTGAATCGCTCCGCCGCGTTACCGCTAAACATATTAAACATTCCAAAAGCGTTGTTGCTATTGTTTTGAAAAAATTGCTTTATAACCTCAACGTCCACTCCCGGAACCGGCACGTAAGCTAGCAACCTATAGGCAAAAAGAAAGCCCAAAGTAATGAGAATTTTGTTGCGTAGCGATTTATTCATTATTTTTGTCCGCTAGACTTTACATTCTCGTCTTTGATCTTGCTAGCGAGCGCTTTTGCGCCTACGCCGATCAGCTTGATCTTTTTAACGGAATTTGAAATTTTATGAACGGATTTGATGCTTTCGATCGTGATCTCACTAAGATCTTTGATAGCTTCGATTTTATCGACATTGATCACGTAAGGCTTTTCAAATTTAGAAGTAAAACCTACCTTTGGAAGCCTTCGCTGAATCGGCTGCTGACCGCCCTCGAAGCCTCTTTTTTCATGAGAGCCGGTACGCGCGGTCTGACCCTTGCCGCCGCGACCCGCAGTTTTACCTAGGCCGCTTCCTTGACCGCGACCCAAGCGCTTAGTAGCGTGAGTCGAGCCTGGGGCTTTTTTAAGATTTTCTAATCCCATCTTTTATCCTTGTTAGTGTTTTAACATGCTAAGAGCTTTCATCGTAGCTCTTACGACATTTGAGGAGTTGTTCGAACCTAGCGATTTGGTGAGGATATCTTTAACACCCGCAAGCTCTAAAATAGGGCGGACTGAACCGCCAGCGATAACACCGGTACCTTCGCTCGCCGGCTTAAGTAAAATTTTGCTCGCATTGTATTTAACTTCAATATCGTGAGTGATGGTAGAACCGTTTAAATTTACCTTGATAATATTTTTAAACGCATCGTCTACCGCTTTTTTAATCGCGTCGGGAACCTCTTTGGACTTACCAAAGCCAAAGCCTACCAAGCCGTTTCTATTGCCTACTACGATAAGAGCCGTAAACCTAAACCTTCTACCGCCTTTAACGACCTTCGTAACCCTACCGATATTGACGATTACCTCTTCGAATTCTTCTCTATTATACTTTTCCACAATCATTCCTTTGGGTTATAGTTTGATGCCGTTTTGGCGTAGCGACTCGGCAAAGCTTGCGATTACGCCGTGATACAAATAGCCATTGCGATCGAAAATCGCTTCAGAAATGCCTTTATCTTTTAGCTTGGAGGCTAAATCTTTAGCTAAGCTAGCCGCACCCTCTTTGTTCGCCTTTAAATTTAAAACCTTACCGCTGCTGGCGCACAAAGTTACGCTCGCTGCGTCGTCGATAGCCTGAGCGTAGACCGTTCTATTGGATTTGAAAATAGAAATTCTAGGGCAAGATGCGACGCCTGAAATTTTAGCGCGAATTCTTCTTTTTCTCTTGATTCGTAAAGAGATCTTTCTTTTTAATACGTTCTGTGTCATTTCTCAACCCTTATTTCTTAGCTGTTTTTCCGGCTTTGCGGATGATATGCTCTTCAAGATACTTGATGCCTTTACCCTTATACGGCTCAGGCGGTCTGAATCCTCTGATCTCGGCTGCTACTTGACCTACTTGCTGCTTGTCGTCGCCTTTGATGGTTACGACGTTTTTATCTACGGAAATTTCGATTCCCTTTGGAGATTCAAAATTTATCGGATGCGAAAAGCCCAAATTTAGCTCAAGTACCTTGCCCTTCATCGCGGCTCTATAGCCGACGCCGTTGATTTCGAGCTGTTTTGAAAAGCCCTCGGTAAGACCAAGGACGATATTGTTGGCTAAAGCGCGGTATGTTCCCCAATACGCCCTGCTCTGTCTATCCTCGCCCTTAGGTGAGAATTCTATCTTTCCGTCTTCGATTTTTACATCGACATGACCTTTTAAATCAAGCTCTTTTTCGTTATTCGATTTTTTAAATTTTAACGACGAGCCGTCGATTTTGACCTCTAAGCCGTTTGGAATAGAGATCGGTTTTTTACCAATTCTTGACATAATTTTCCTTTTTATTTGTCTAGGGTATGTCTACTTTTACGAATGGATACCACAATGCCATAAAAAGTAGAAACTTCTTACCAGATCGTGCAAAGCACTTCGCCGCCGACGCCGGCTTTGTGCGCGTCGATACCGCTCATAACACCTTTGCTTGTGCTAACGACGACAGTTCCGTAGCCGTTTTTGAAGCGCTTGATCTCGTCTTTGCCTTGATATACACGGCGACCCGGAGTCGAAATTCTTTTAACTTCGTTTATCACGCTTCTGCCCTTTTCGTCGTATTTAAGCACTACGTTGATGATCTTTTTATTGTTTTCCTCGACTACGTTGTAGCTCTCGATATAGCCCTTCTCAGCTAAAATTTTAAGCATAGCC
>CAURFS010000028.1:0-12393 GCA_963523845.1 uncultured Campylobacter sp.
AAATATCGACGATTCGGGCACTGCTAAGCGCTGCCAACCTATCTCGGATCGCAGGACTTAGCGGCGCACCCGCGCTAAAAATGGTGCTCAAAGGCGCTATGTTTGCGGCGTCTGCGTGCTCGCACAGCGCGCCTAGCACCGTGGGCGAGCTGATCAGCACCGCGTCCGCAAGATCGGCTGCGAGTATGATTTCAGGGTAGTTTAGACCGCCTTTTTGCGTGCGTGAGCCGCAAAGCAGCGGCACGAAGATGCTAAATGTGAGCCCGAACATATTTTGGTGCGAGACACCCGATAAAAATCGATCGCTTGCGCAAAGGCCAAATCTTTCTACTAAAAATTCCGCCTCCAAAACCATATCGCGCAGGCTTTTTTCGATATTTTTCGCTTCGCCCGTCGAGCCCGAAGTTTTGATATAAAATTTTTGATCGGCGCGCAGTAGGTGCAAAGAGACAGCCTCTTTCTCGCACGGCGCGTGATTTTGCGGCGCGTTTTTAGATGAAATTTTAGGCGCGGATTTTTCGGTATCGTGCGGCGAAATGTTTTCTAAATCATTAGGGCTGAATTCGTCTAAATTTTGCGCTGTGGCGAGATTTGGAATTTTCACGTCGCCGCCGAGATGAAATTCGCCGCTAAATTTGGGCTCTCGTAGCAGCACGGGCGCAAAATCCGCAATCATCGCACCGAAAAAAAACGCGATGAACTCAGCCGCGTCCTCGCCGTAAATTTCGATCATCGGCGCATTTTTTTGCTCTTGCGTCTGCGCCGTTTGCATGGCGTGCGCGGTATCTGTACCGTCGCTAGAATTTTCCGCGTCATTGAAATTTGTGCTGCCGCCAGAATTTTCCGCGTCTTTTAAATTTACATTTGCCGCGCTACTTTGGGATTTGTCCGCGCCTTTTAAGCTTGCCGATTCGTTCTGCTTGCATCCAGTTTTTGCCAAATCGCGCGCAAGAGCTGCCGCAGCAAGGATTTCGCGCTCGTAAGGTTTCAAAGAATTAATCAAATTTTTTAACATAAAATTTCCTAAAAATCATCTCGCCGCCGATCAGCGTGCCGATGAGGACGTATGAGATCGCGCCGCAATAAACGCTCCAATAAATTTTATCTCGCGGTAGCAGCAGCGCCGCGCTAAGCAGGCCGTTTAGCACGAAAAATCCGAGCCAAACTTCGGTCAGCTTGCGCGTGTAGGCGCGGCCGTGCTCGTTGAGACATGGCTGCTTCAAAAGCGCCAGGCGCGTGATAGCGGGCGTCGATCTTAGGCTGAGTGCAAAAAGCGCCGCGAGCGAGAAATTTATTATGAGTGGATACAGATACGCGAGCGCTCCGCCGCCAAATAGGGCGCACAGCGCAAAAAATGCCGCGCTCGCGCCCTTAATAGCGCGATCTTTACTTTCAAAAACAGCTCGCGCTCCCCATAGCGCGCTCATCGTCGCGAGCAAGCAGACCCGCGCGCCGCCGTGCAAAAAATAGAGGCCGAAAGGGTAAAACACGCTTAAAATTATGGTAGCTGTTTTTAAAAATATCGTTCGTCGCAATCTTTGTAATCCTTAAATTTAGCCGCGAGGGCTTAGTTTTTTGCCGCGGCGGCTTTAGCTTCGTCGCAGCGTTGAGCTTTGCTGCGGTAGTTTTGGTTTTTGTTACGGCGGTTAGGCTCTTGCCGCGGGCGCGATCGGCGCGATTATTACCGCGCTTCGATATTTTAAATTTAGCTTCGGCGTTCAAATTTTAGGCACTATGCTTTTAAAATTTAAATTTAGCCTTGCTCGCCGCATTTAAATTTCAGCAGTGCCGCTTTTAAATTTAGCTACGCTTTAATTTAGCTCGCGGCACTGCGCTCGCGATCAGATCCGCTAAATTAAATTTAGCCGAAATTTTAAAATTTTGAAATTTTACGAAAATGACGGTCGCAAAAGAAACGACGCCTTTTAAAATTTCAAAATTTCACTCAAGCTCGCAGATTTAAATTTTAAAATTTTGATCTGCAAAGCGCTTTACATACTGGCCCAAAAGCGGCAGTTAAGCGGGCTTTGTGCCGTGCCGCTTAACCGCCAAGCTCGCAAGCCGCTCGCTCCACGCTCTTTCAATTAAAACATTCGCCGCTTGCTGCACACCTTTGATAATATTCGCCGCTCGCCGTCAAAACACCGCGCGCACCAAACAAAATGCCGCCGTTGCTATCTATCGAGCCAATCGCCGCCTCTGTGCCGACGCAAAGTAAACTGTCAAACCGCAACGCACGCGATCTTGCCGCGCCGCACGGCGAAATTTAACTCTCGCCGCCCGTAGTCTCTACGCTCGCGCCCTGATCGAGCTTTGCGGCTACGGCATCCACGATGTCGCCGAGAGTTTGGATGTTTTTAAAATCATCGGGCATCAGCTTGTAGCCGGTGTTTTTCTTGACGTAATCGACCAGATCGATCGCGTCGATGCTGTCGATCTGCAGATCCTCGTAAATTTTAGCCTCGGGCACGACCTTGCTCTCATCGATCTCGAAAAGCTCCACGAGCGCCTTTTTTAAAATTTCAAAAATTTCATCTTTACTCATTTTTACTCCTATTTTCGGCGATGTATTGCGCCAAAGACGCGACGGATGAGAAAATTTGCTTTAAATTTTGGGTTTTTGAGTTAAGCACGATGCCGTATTTTTTCTGCACCAAAAGCCCGAGCTCCAGCGCATCGACCGAATCGAGCCCGAGCCCGTCGCCAAAAAGCGGCTCATCGTCATTTGTGTCTCCAGGCGCTACGTCTTCGAGGTTTAGCCCCGAAATGATCAGCTCCTTAAGTTCCAAAATTTCTTCGTTCACAGATTCTCCTTTTCATATAGATTTGATATTTTTTCGTAGAGTTTGCGCACTCGGATCGGGTTTGGGCGATCCGGCTCAAAGCCCGTTAGATCCAGCGCGCACAGCTCGTAGAGGTCGTACTTCATCCGAACCTCGGGCGTATCGTACCATACTTGTCCTTTTTTTAGGCTTTTAGGATCCATTTTTATCGCGACGCAGTTTATGTTTTTTGCGAAATTTATCGCGATGTAAAACGCCGCTTTATGCATGGCGATGCGATCTGCAGTGCGCGTGCCCTCGGGGAAGATGATTAGGCTTTCTCCTCGCTCAAGGGCGCTGCGGCACGCATCTATCATCGCCTCCGAGCCGGTGTTTGGGATGTAGCCCGCGGCTGCGATGGCGGCGGAGAGGAAGGGGTTTTTGCACAGACTTTCCTTGACTACGCAGTTTGCGCGCCGCACGTGAGCTAAAAAGATCACCACGTCAAGCAGGCTGGGATGGTTTGCGATGATGAGAGTGCCGTTAGGAGGGAGTTTGCAGCGCCAGCTTACGCCGATGCTGCCGTAAAGTCGCGCGAGCAGCAAAAATATGCGCCACGAGATCATTATGAAATCGCGTACGAAATTTCGCACGGCGCCTATGCGGTTTAGCCTCAGCAGCGCTACCGGGAGGAAGAGCAGGTTGCCCATCATACACAGCGCGCCGAAGCTTGCGAAGGATAACGCGATGCCGATCTGTTTAAGCTTGCGCCTTATCGGATTTGCCTGCTTCATCGTGCGGCGCCTCTTTCGGCGGAGATTTCGTAGCAGCTCTCGTTAAGGATTGTGCGGCTATCGGCGAGGGTTTTGTTGTTCTCGGCGGGGATTTGATGGCTCGTCATACGCGCGATCTCGATGAAATTTTTACGGCTTGCCGCCTGCTGCATCGCAGCGGAGTTTTCGCAGTTTTCTGCGCGCGATATTTCGGTTTGCGGCGTGTGCCGAGGCAATAGAATTTTTATGTTCTGAGCGGAAGCTTTGGCGATCTCGGCGCCCCGCGTGTGCCGAAGCAATGAAATTTTTGCGGCGTGCGGTAAACTGTGATCTTGTAGAATTCTCGCCGTTCGCGGCATGTACTGCCTCGGTGAAATTTCCGCAGCTTGCCGCATGTTTCGTCGTGCGTATTGCTGCGATGGAGCTTCTATCTTTTGCTGCACATATCGTTGCGGTAGAATTTCGGCGACTTGCCACGCGCGCCATTGCGACAAAATTTCTGCGAAGCGCCGTATACGCTGTTTTTGCGCCGCCGTATGACGTGCCCTTTGATTAAATTTATAGCTCGCGGCGCAGTTAAATTTAAAATTTATCGCAACGCCTTGTCGTATGCATTTTGCCTGATAGGCTACTTGGTTCATCGCGCGGCTAAATTTAAACTCGTAGCCCAAGCCTTGCTCTACTAAATTTATGAAATTTACAGCTTGCCGCGTGTACCGTTTCGGCTCGCCGCATCTGTCTTTATAGCGGAATTTTACGGTGTTTTCCGCGCGCCGCTGCGGTAAAATTTTTATGGCTCGCAGCTCGCAGCGTTTAGGCGGATTTTTTTGGGTTCGTTGTGTATGCCTCGGCGGCGTATTTTCGCAGCGCGCCTCATTGCAACGCGATTTGGGGGCGCATGGCACGCGCCCTTTCGGCGTGCTTTTAAGATGCGCCGTTTGTGCGAGTTCGTGTTTGGTAGCGCGGCTAAATTTAAAACTTTCACCATATCCGCGTTTAGCGGAGCGGGTAAATTTAAAGCTCGTCGTTCTCGCCTTTGCAGCTACGTGCGGCCTGGGATTTTGATCAAATTTGCTCGTCTCGTCGCGCTTGCTCATGCGATGAAATTCTGCTATTTTAACGCTCACGATCTTGCCTTAAAAAAAGCTGCGATTTTGGCGGGATCTTTGACGCGCCAAAGATAGTCCAAAACCCCGTCGCTGCTGCGCCATTCGCGCTTGTCGGAGAGGATTTTAGCCAAAAATTTCACCGCGGTATCTAGAGGGATTTCGCCGCCCTTTTTAAAGCTTCGTAAAATTTCATTCTCGGCTCGCGGCTTCGGATTTTGCGCCTCTAGGCTCTGCGCCGTCGCGTCCGCAACGTGCGGAGAGATTTCGATCTGCACGTCATCTCCGCGCTGAAGCACCAGAAGTAGGGCGCAGGCGAAGTCACAGCGCTTCAGATAGTCGTTATTTGCTTCCTCAAAATAGCAGAGCAGGGCGATTTTATCGTTATTTGATTTGCATGCATCGTTTTTGCCTGCTTCGTTTGCGTCCTGCGCAGAGCCGAAATTTTCCGCGCTTTCTTTTAGCCTTGCAGCGGCGATTATTGCGCCGTTTTCGAGCGCGCACGCTGCGGAAATCGTCGAAATTTCGGCGTGGTTTTGCGTAAAAATCGCATTTTGCGCCGCGATCGCGTTGAGCACGCTGACGCAAAAGCTCGAAGGCGAGACGCTTTCGCTCATCGAGCCGAGCAGGCTAAAACAGCGGTTGATCTCGCCCAGGCGCGAGCAAAAGACGAGCGGCATTCCTTCACGCTGTGTTGCGGAGCTTTGCATCGCACGATCGCAGGCCTCTGAGCTTTCGTTTGTTTTGGAATTTTGCCTCGCGGAATTTAAAGAATTTTTATTTGTGAAATAATTAGGTGACGAATTTAAATTTTGCGGCATAAAATTTAAAGAATTTTCGCTTGAAAAATCCTGCGGCGATGGGTTTTGCGCGGCGGCGCGGCTTTTATTTGCAACTAAATCTCGCGATGCAGGATTTAAGGAATCCTCCTCGGCTAAACTCTGCGGCGTATTTTGCGGAATTTCGCCTAAAAGCGAGATGCAAAGTTTCGCTCCGAGCCCCAAGCGGCGGCGCTGTAACGGCAGAATGTGCGCAAGAGTCGGCTTTTTCTTTAAAGCTTCGAGCGCTAAAATTTCATCTTTTAAGCGGGCGTGAGCGTGAGCAGAAATTTTTAAATTTTCTACGGAGCTGTTTTGTAAAGCCTCGCCCTCGCGCGCGGCGAAATTTTTATAAAGCTCCGCTGCCTTTTCGGAGCCGCGATCAAAACTGCGCGAGGGGTTAAATTTAGACGCAACCGCTTTGTAATTTAATACTTGTTGCGAGCCAAACTCGGTAGATTTTTCATCAAAACCTTCTGTGGCAAGGTCGCAATCTCTGCTTTTGTTATTCTCACAAGCCGTAAAATTTGCGGAATTGATGAAATTTTGCTCGCAGTCCGGAATATCTATAAAATTTTGCGTAGAATTTAACGCGAAATCATACGTAAAATTTTGACCTGTATCGCAAGCGAGATCGGAATTTCCGCCTAAGCTTACTTCGGAAATTCCGTCTGAACAAGCGGCGAGGTTTTTATAAAACTCCGCCGGCTCGCCCGAAATTATCGCGCTTGCGTACGCTACGCCGAAGCTTAGTTTATTTTGCAATATAGCCTCTTAGCGTGACGCCGTTCATTATCGAGCCTACGCCGCATTCAAACTCTTTGTCGCTCACGAAAACGTTTTTGTAATAGTAGCTCGTGATGTTTACGACCTTGTTGCCGCCCTCTTTTTTGGCTCGGTCTTGAAAGCTAAGCAGTGCCGATAAAAACGCGCGGTTGCATGCGGCTTGATCGGTCTTGTTGACGCTGTTTGTTTTTTTGTTCGAGCTTAGCTGCTGCGTGATCTTTCTGCCTGCGGATTTGTTGCCGAAGTAGAATTTTATGTTCGGATCAAGCTTGGCTTTGGCGTCGGGCTCTGCGAGTGCCGCGGCGATAGGGAAGCGCACGATATCGTTTTTGGCATAAGCCACATTAGCGACAAAAAGCGTCGCAACTACGAAAAATAGAAATTTTTTCATTTTCTCTCCTTTAACCGATAAATTTTTTAAAAATCAAAGAGGTGTTCACGCCGCCGAAAGCGAAGTTATTATTCATAACGTAGTCCGTCTCTATCTCCTGCGGTTGCGTGAGGTACCTAAGCGGCGCGCACTGCGGATCGATATCTCGTAAATTTAGATTCGGATAAAACAGCCCCTCATTCATCATCATCACCGATATGAAGCTCTCCAGCGCCCCGCACGCGCCCAAAGTATGACCCAAATAGCCCTTGTAGGAGCTCACTGGCGTCTGCGAGCCGAAAATTTCATGCGTCGCCATAGATTCTGCGATGTCACCCTGTCTGGTCGCCGTGGCGTGGGCGTTTACGTGCCCGATGAGATCCGGCGAAATCGCGGCGTCTTTGAGCGCCAGCTGCATCGCCGCGCGCATAGTATCGCTCTGCGGGCGGGTGATATGCGTGCCGTCGCAGGTCGTGCCGAAGCCTACTATCTCGGCGTAAATTTTAGCGCCGCGCGCAAGTGCGCTTCCTAGGCTTTCTAGCACGAACATAGCGCCGCCTTCGCCCAAAACCAGTCCATCGCGCGCTATATCAAACGGCGCGGGGCTGAGGGTAGGGGTGTCGTTTTTGCAGCTTGTCGCGTAGAGCTTGTCAAACACGAATGCCTGGCTTGGGTGCAGCTCGTCCGCGCCGCCTGCTAGCATCATATCTATCAGACCGAATTTTATCGCTTCGTAGGAGTATCCGATCGCTTGGGATGCGCTCGTGCACGCAGAGCCGGTGGGGATGAGCCTACCTTTTAGCCCGTAGTAGATCGCGATATTTGCAGCGACGGTGTGGGGCATCATCTTGACGTATGAGTTGGCGCTGAAAGTGCTATCCTTGCCGTGCAAAATATCTATGACCTCGCCAGTAGCCTTTGCATCGCCGCTACAGCTACCCGCTGCGACGCCCATACGACCGTCCTTTATGTGCTCATCATCTAAAAGACCCGCATCCGCCAGAGCCTCATTAGCAGCATCGACGCCGAACATCGCTACCTTGCCCATCGAGCGGGTATCTTTGCGGCTCCAGTGCGCGGGCGGCGCATAGTTTGGTATCGGCGCGCCCAGCCTAGTGTTTAGCTCCTCGCCGAAAATATCCCATTCGCTCATATAAACCACTGCGCTTTTTTGCTGCGCCAAATTCTGCTTGATGCTCGCCCAGTCCCGCCCGAATGCACAGACGTTGCCAAAACCCGTAATAACTACTCTATTTAACATAATCCACCGTCTATTTTAATAACCTCTTTTGTGATATATGCGGAATTTTCGCTTAGCAAAAACTCCACCAAATGCGCCACCTCGCTCGGCTCGCCGATGCGGCCTAGCGGGATCGCGCTTAAAATTTGCTCGCTTGCAGCTTCGTTTATACCTTCGCTCATCGCCGTTTTGATGAGCCCGGGAGCCACGACGTTTACCGTGATCTTGCGGCTTGCAAGTTCTATCGCTAGCGATTTTGCCGCAGCGATTAGACCTCCTTTGCTAGCGGCGTAGTTGCTCTGGCCGCGGTTGCCGGCAATTCCGCTAACCGAGCTCATCACGACGATACGCCCGCCCTTTTTGGCGCGGATCATCGGCATCAGCGCGGGCTTTATGACGTTGTAAAACCCGCCTAAATTCGTATCTATCACGCTTTGCCAATCCTCGCGCTCGAACCACACGAAGGAGTTATCCCGCGTAATGCCCGCGTTTAGCACGATGCCCCAGTATGCACCGTTTGCCTCTATGTCTGCTTCGATATGCTCCTGCGCCGCAGCGGTATCTGCGACGTCAAATTTTAAAATTTGAACTTCCGTCGCGCCCGCGTCCAAGCAGCGCTTCGCTACGTCTTTTAATTTCTCTTCGTTGCGCCCGTTTAGCGCCAAGCCGTAGCCCTTTTGCGCTAAATTTAACGCACACGCCTCGCCGATACCGCCGCTTGCTCCGGTGATTAAAATTCTCTTAGCCATTTATACTCTTTAGCATTTCATCGTTCGGGTTCATCACGCTTAGCGTGGCACTTGCGATAT
Source organism: uncultured Campylobacter sp. (assembly GCA_963523845.1). Classification (GTDB taxonomy): domain Bacteria; phylum Campylobacterota; class Campylobacteria; order Campylobacterales; family Campylobacteraceae; genus Campylobacter_B. Next base: position 8,665 of record CAURFS010000028.1, read on the forward strand.
GTTCGCCGCCGCAGCGGATCTCGCAGTCGAAGATATATAACCCCTCGCCGTCGCTTACGCTCTGCCTCGCCGTCGCGATCACGCGCTCGCCCACCTTCAGGCTTGCACGCGAAATATCGAGGTTCCGCACGCCCAGCAAAAACCCGAGCCTTGCCTCGCCGCCGTTTCGGTGACCCGAATAGGCGCCTATGCACTGCGCCATGATCTCCATGTATGCGTAGCTGCCGAGCTCTCCGTTTTCGATAAACGGCGAGTCCTCTCTCACTCTAAACGCACAGCTTGCGTAACCGTCGCTAACCTCTAAAATTTCATCCGCGAAGACCATATATCCGCTCTGCGGTAGGATGCTAGAGGCTTTCATACGCGTCCTATTATGGTTACGGCGTTGTCGCCGCCGAAAGCAAAGCTTAGATTCATCGCGGTATCTACGCGCGCCTTTTTTGCTTCGCACGCGAGATTAAATTTTGGTAGCGTAGCCGGAATTTCGCTCGTTTGCGAAGTTTGATCCGTAGCGTCTTTTAAAATTTTATCGCCTGCGCCTTGCAAAACTTTAGACGCAGCCAAAATTTTATCCGCGCTGCTTTTTGAAATTTCACCCTGCGCGTTTTGCAGAATTTCACCGCCTAAGCTGCATGAAATTTGATCATTCGCGCCGTTTAAAATTTCATCGTTTCGCTCGCCGTGCCGTGCCTGCGCACTATGTAAAATTTCACCCTCTGAGCCGCGCCAAATTTTATCATTCGCAAAATTCGGCGGGATCACGCCTTGTCTGATCGCCTCGTAGCACACGGCAAGCTCGATCGCCCCCGAAGCGCCCAGGGTGTGTCCGATCGCCCATTTGGACGAGCTCGCGGGTGCTAAGGGCAAGGCGGCGCTCATAGCCAAGGCCTCCATCGCGTCGTTGGCCGCAGTGCCTGTGCCGTGCAGATTTACATAATCCACGCTTTGCAGCTGAGCTGATTTTAGCGCGGTTTTGATCGCTTTGATCTGCATGCGTGCGCTAGGATCGGGCTTGGTGATGTGGTAGGCATCGGAGTTTGCGGCGTGAGCTAAAATCGCGACATCGCTTATGCGCTCGCGCGAAAGCACGAATGCGCAGGCTCCCTCGCCCAGATTTGTGCCTGATCGCGCCTCTGAAAACGGCTTTAGCGGCTGCTCGCTTAAAATTTCAAGCGCGCTAAATCCCTGCAGCGTGAGCTCGTCTAATGCGTCGGCGCCGCCGAATACGACCGCATCGCAAAGTCCCGCGTAGATGAGGCGAGAAGCTTCGATCAGAGCTTTGTTTCCGCTGGTGCAGGCGCTAGAAACTCCGATCGCGACGGATTTTAGCCCGAAGCGTTCGCGGATAAAATTTGCGGGGTTTGCGAGGGAGTTGCGCTCGAAGCAGAAGTTTTTAAATTTATCGTTTGCGTCTTTTGAATTTTTGGCGAAATTTTCGCCGTTCATCGCAGAAATTCCACTGCGCGGCGCGTGATTTTCGCCGTCTTGCGAGATAAAATTTCCCGCGTCTTTACCGCAAGCGAAAAATTCCGCATAGTTTTCCTGCACGCCGGTATTGGTGGTCGCAAACACCACGCCAATGCGGTGCGCGCCGAATTTTTGCACAGCTTGCTCTATTTGCTCTTGCATGCCGAGGCAGGCGTAAAGCGCTAGGGCGTTCGTGCGCGTGGCGTAGGCGCGATCTTTGATCTGCGGCAGCGGCGTATCCACGCGCCCAAAGATGAAATTTTTGCCACAGGCGCTAAGTTTTTGCAGCGCGGATCTCTTCTCGCACAGCGCGCTAAAAAGCTCTGCGGCGCTGTTTGCGCCCGCGCAGATTAGTCCCGGGCTACTTAGATACTGCGTCATATCGGCGCCCCTTTGCGTTTATGGCGAAATTTGCTTTATCCGCATTTTCAAGCAGGGCTAAAAATACTCGCTCGCTTTGCGAATCGGGCGGTAGGAAGCCGTCGTTGCGAAATTTCGCCTCACCGCCTTTGATCGATAAAATTTTACGTGCGATCGGCGCGCCTAGCATATCGAGCCAGACGAGCTTGTAGCGGCTCTTCTCGCCGTTTGCGGGTGAAATTTTTGAGATCAGGGCTCTGCTTTTTACGCCGAGCTCGTCCGTTAGGATGAACTGTTTTTGGCTAAATTCCGCTATTTGCCCAGGCGCTTTGCGCGCGCATCCGCCTATAAAAAACGCAGCGCAAAGCAGAATGAAAGCCGTTTTAGAAATAGCGTAAAAACGATAAACAGGTCTCAAAAATTCTCCCTAAAAACGAGCGAAATCAAAATCTCGCCCTCTAAAATATAGCTTTTGTAGGGCCACGCCCTGCCGCGCTCATCAAGCGCCAAAGCCTCACCGCCTGCGCCGCGCGCCAGCCCCACGCGAGCAAGCGCGTAAAAACCTAGGCTTCGCGCCTTAATCAGCGCCTCTTTGATCGTGTAAATTTTATAAAAAACGAGCGCTTTTTCGCTTTCGTCCGCCGCCGCCAAAAGCTCGCGCTCAAAGTCGTTGAAACAAAACTCGCTCGCCGCGGCAAAATTCCGCGGTTTTAAAATTTCAAGATCGAGCCCGAATTTTTGCCTCGCTAGAGCCACGGCGACGATCGTTTTGCCATCCGCGCTTTTGTGCGAGATGCAAAATTTACCGCGTTTTTTAAAGCGCGCTTTAAGTGCCCGAGAAACGCGAAACTCGCGCAGATGGCCTCGCGCGCGCGCCAGCTTCTTATCGCGCCTGCTCAAAAGCCGCCTCGGGGCGCACAGATCCTCGTCGGTGATTAAAATTTTTATCTCGCTCATAAAGCCCTGATTTTACTAAAATAGTCTTTATAAAAATATAAAATAGCGCCGTAGCGTTAGAATTTCGTTTAAAATTTATTTGATGCGATTGGGTTCAAAGGCGCACTAAAACATAAAATTTATCGCGTTTGCGCTAAGGCCTCGGGCGCGGTAAAATTTTAAAATTTAGTTCGTTTTCGATCTGCGCCGCGCGCTTTTTTTGGTTCGTCGCGTGTCGCTTTGCGGCGTCGGTTGCGTTCGTTGTGCTCGTCTTGTTCGTCGTATCTCGTGCGACGACCGTCATGTTTGGTTAATTTTAGTGCGGCTGTATCAAGAGGCAAACAGCGCAAGGTTTGAAAGCCTCGGCGTAAAATTTTAAAATTTCACGATGAAATTTTAAAAGCTCTTACCGCGGGCGGCGTTTACGCCAGAGCTTTTGCGGCGAAATCTAGATGCGTCGTGCGATGAAATTTTAAAATTCCGAAGCGAAATTTTAAATCGCGAGCAGTGCGCGGCGCAGCAGGCATCGTAACATAACAGCGCAAAATTAGCCGCATTTGAATAAAACGGCATAAAATTTAAGCGCTCCTGAATACGGCAGCTTGAAATTTAAATACCCTTAAATTAAAGCGGCACGAAATTCAATCGCGTTTAGCTGCCGCAACCGCATTAAATCCCGAGCCGAGCCGTGCCACACTAAATTTGCCGCCAAGCTGCATTAAATTTTATGTAAAAATTTCGCTGCTAAGCTACGACAAATTTAGATTCAAATTTCGCTAGCGTGCCTATCTGTGGTAATTCTTTACGAATTTTTCTATGCGCTCAAAGCCGCGTTTTAGATTTTCCATAGAGCACGCAAAGCTTACGCGGAAGTGCCCATCCATGCCAAATCCGCTTCCTGGCACCGTGGCTACGAGCCCTTTATCTAGCAGTTGCATGCAGAATTTCATACTATCAGGTTCTACC
>CAURFS010000029.1:0-12028 GCA_963523845.1 uncultured Campylobacter sp.
CTCCTTACGCATAAAATTTAAATGCTAGCCGATAAACTAAAGCCTTTTTTGGATCGCTACGACGAGCTTTCGCGCATGCTTAGCGATCCCGCAGTTACCGCAGATATCGCCAATATGACTGCGTTATCTAAGGAGCAGCGTAACATCGAGCCGATCAAAGAGGCGGCTAGCGAGTATCTTAAAATTTTAAATCAGATCGAAGAGAACAAAGTCCTGCTAAGCGATGCCGATCTCGGCGAGCTAGCCAAAGAGGAGCTTAAAAGCTTAGAGACGCAAAAGCCGCAGCTCGAAGAAAAAATCAAAATTTTACTGCTTCCGAAAGACCCCAACGACGATAAGAATATCTTTTTGGAGATCCGCGCCGGTACAGGCGGCGACGAAGCGGCGCTGTTCGCGGGCGATCTACTTGGCGCGTATCTGCGCTACGCCGATCTTCGCGGCTATAAATGCGAGATCGTAAGCACTAGCGAAGGCAGCGTCGGCGGCTACAAAGAGGCGATCTTGCTCGTAAAGGGCACGGGAGCGTATTCGCGGCTGAAATTTGAAGGCGGCACCCACCGCGTGCAGCGCGTCCCCGAAACGGAGAGCCAGGGCAGGGTGCATACCTCCGCAATCACCGTCGCCGTAATGCCGGAGATCGAAGATAGCGAGATACAGATCAATCCAAATGATCTTCGCATCGACGTTATGCGCAGCTCCGGCCACGGCGGGCAGTCCGTAAATACCACCGATAGCGCCGTTCGCATCACTCACATCCCGACCGGCTTGGTCGTCACCAACCAAGACGGCAAGGATCAGCATAAAAACAAAGAGGCGGCGATGAAGGTGCTGAAGGCGCGCCTTTACGATATGCAGGAGCAGGAGCGGCTCGAAAAAGAGCGCAAAGATCGCAAGGATCAGGTAGGCACCGGCGACCGCTCGGGGCGAATTCGTACCTACAACTATCCGCAAAACCGCATCAGCGACCACCGCATAAATTTAACGCTCTACCGCCTGGACGCGATCATGGCGGGCGGTTTGTTCGACGAGATCATCGATCCGCTAATCGCCCACTCTCAAGCTGAAGCGATCGCAAATGCAGGTTATTAGCCTTTTAAAATTTTAATTTTAATCCTTATATTTTCAAAATTTTGCTGCGATTATGCTGAAAAGTTTACTTAAATTTAGCCGCGAGCATTCGGAGCAATGTATTTAATGGCTTTCGCCTCGGTAAATTCACTTAAATTTCGTCGCGGTCGCGGTCTCCGCTTAAAATTTCACCTTTTTAAATTTAAATATCGCCACGCCGCCTAGCGTTTTAAATTCCGCCGTTTTTTTAAAATGCGCGCCTTAAACGCCGCTTTAAAATTTACGCAGATGCGAACAGGTAAGAGGGCGCCGTTATAAATCTAAAGCCAAATTTTATTTCTAGCCATTTTTTAATTTGTTTCTTATTTTTAATATATTAAAACCCCGCTCCGTTTCATTTGCAAATTTGAAACGTATTTCTAAAAAGGAAAATCAATGAGCGAAAGAAATTTACAAATTTTAGGTTGGGCGGGCACACGCCTGTCGGTCATCATGTACGTATCCTATGTGCCGAATATAATGGCAAATTTAGACGGCAACAAAGTCCCGTTTCTCCAGCCGCTCGCAGCCGCGATAAACTGCACGATATAGCTTAGCTACGGCCTGCTATAGCCCAAAAAGGACTATCCGCTCGCCGCGGCGAATTTCCCGGGGATCATCTTTGGGCTACTAACCGCAATAACGGCGCTTTAAACCGCACTTTTAGCGGCTTGATAAATTTTAAAACCGCCCGCGCCGCACCTTGTCTGCCGCGTCTGTACAGCGCGCCCACCTGCCACGCTGAGTCCGAGCTAACTTGTCGCAAGCATACCCGCACCTCACATATCCATTACGACGCGGCTTTAAATTTCACAAAATCGTCCGTGCCGAATTCAAGTTCGCCGAATTTAAATAACTTTTATACAAAATTTGATAAGCTTATTTCGGTCAAAATTTTATCTTTAAAAGGACGAAAAATGAAAAAGGTCATCACTTGCGTCGATCAAAATGCGCTTGCCCCAGCGGTTAGAGATTACGGAATTTACGTCGCTAAAACCTTGGGTGCCGAGCTCGTGTTTATTCACGTGGTTGAAATCCCGGAGCTTGGCGAGAATTTTTATGGGCTAGCCGCAGGCGGGATCGTCCTAGGAGAGAATGATATCCTTGCAAATAGCTACGGAAGTCCCACACTAGGCGGCGTGGATGCGGAGAAAGACCACGAAGAAGCTGAAGCGATGCTGGATGAATATATCTGCGCCGCGACTGCTGCGGGCGTAAAGGCGAGTAAGATCATTAGAGATGGCGATTTCATCGACGTTATCGCGGAGTATAAGGACGAAGCTGAAATTTTTGTACTCGGTATCAAGGGCTCAAATAACGAGGACGTAGGCTTTAACGCAAGCGTGCTAATAAAGGAGCTTCACGTGCCGTCGCTGCTCGTGAATAAGGAATTTTCACCGATTAACTCCGTGCTCATCGCATTTGACGGCACTGACGCGGCGAAACGCACGCTTGAGTTTATAAAGAGCTCAAAGCTTCTTGCGAGCGCGCATAAGCATGTCTTGCACATCAATGCGGGTGCCGCAGAGGGCGAGCGGATGTTGGATCTGGCGCGCGAAATTTTAGGCACTCAAAACGCCACTTTCAAATACATCCAAGCCGAAGTTCCCGCCGATGAGATCATCAAATATCGCCGCGCCAATAACCTCGATCTGATCGCTACCGGTGCCTTTACGAAGGGGTTTTTCAAAAAGCTCTTTTTAGGCAGCGTCTCCGAGGACATCTTGCACAATGCGCTTGTACCGGTGCTAGTGCTATCGTAATCGCAAGACCAAACGCCGATAAACGCTAAATTCCGTCGCTTACGTTATTTTAAAGCGGCGGAATTTTAGAATTTTAAATTTTTCAATCCTTTGTTTTTTAAATTCATATACTTTTTAAAAATTTATATAAATTTTGCTTAATAATTCGTCAATAGATCTTATTAAATTCCGTTAAATTAGTAATTGCATATAAAATTTTATGATTTAGTTTATTAAAAATTTTATTATTATTTAAGAAGAATTGTAAGATAATCTCGCCAGTAAATTGATATAGATTATAAAATCTAAAAATGATTTTTATGAAAAAGGGCAAAATCTTACTTTCTTTTGCGCTACTTTGCTCGCCGTTTTGGCTTACTGCGGCGCAAAATAGCGGCGCTTCTCAAAACTCGTCCGCCGCAAGTTCTGCCTCTAAAATTTCGTCATCGCAAAGCTCGCGCGCAGCCGCCGCATCGCGGAGTTCCACGCCGCGGGCTTCAAATTTAGCCTCTAATAGTGCGGCTCCTAAAAGCTCTGCGCAAAATCCTCGAAACCCTACCACCGTAAATTCCACGTCGCAGGGCAGCGCCGTCGTAAGCTCCACTCCTAAGGACGTTGTACAAAATTCCACGTCGCAAAGCGGTAGCGCAGAAAATTCTACGCTGCAGAGCTCGGACGACGATAATCTCGGCACCATAAACGTCACGGGCAAGGCCGATCTGTCCACTACCGAGGGCACGGGCTCTTATACGACGGGCAATATGAGCACTGCGACGGGGCTAAATTTAAGCATAAGAGAAACGCCGCAATCCATAAGCGTCATCTCCAATCAGCTTTTAAAAGATCTGAGCCTGCACAACGCCGAAGAGGCTCTTTCAAAATACGCAACCGGCATTTCGCTAAATAACGACGCGGGCGGCAATCGCATCGTCTCGCGCGGCTTTTATGTCGATAATATCCAAGAAGACGGCATCGCAAGCTCGGTTTCCAGCTCCGTGTTCGGGCCGCTGGGCTCATCGAAGGAATTTACCGATTTGGAATTCTACGATCGCGTTGAGGTTCTGCGCGGCGTAGCGGGCCTTACGCAAAGTAACGGCGAGCCCGGCGGTACGATAAATTTAATCCGAAAGCGTCCGAGCGATCAGTTCGGCTTTAACGCAAGTCTAAGCGGCGGTAGCTGGGATAATTATCGCGGCATGATCGACGTAACGGATACGGTAAATCAAAGCGGTACGGCACGCGCGCGGTTGATCGGAATTTTAAGTAAAACGGGTTCGTTTAAGGACTATCCACGCAACGGCTATCGCGAAGGCGTCGGCGTTTCGACGGAATTTGACGTAGCCGATAGGACGCTTCTTAGCGCGGGATTTTTGTGGCAAAAAACCGTCGGCGTATATGATATTTACGGCGTGCCCGTCTTGGATAATCAAAAAAATTTATTAAATTTACCGCGCAGAAGTTACTTCGGCTCGGATTGGGACAGAAGCGAATATAAAAAATTTAACGCCTACAGCGAACTCTCGCACGAATTTAGCGATGATCTGAAAGCCTATGCGAGACTTAATTATACCGATAGCGACAGCATGTTAAAATTCGGAGCGCTCGGCGGGGCAAATCCTTACAACGGCACTACGTCGCATACGGTGCGATATAGGATTTACGATAACGACTCCAAAGAGATCGGGTTTCAAACGGGACTAGACGGCAAATTCGAAGCATTCGGGCAGAAGCACGACTTTTTCTTAAACGGCTCGCTTAGCAATGAAAAGCTTAATTGGCGCGAGACTAGGACGAGAGATTCATCTCTGGCGTCGCTTGGGATGAATATTTATAACTGGGACCGCTCAAGGATTGCCCAGCCCGATTGGAGCAGTGCGGCTAGCTTTAAAGACCGAAGCTCCACTACCATAAAGCAGCGCGCGATCTCGCTCGGGACTAGATTAAACTTAACCGACGATTTTCACTTTTTGCTCGGCGGGCGCTTTTCGAAGGTAACTTACAGCAGGTATTATTATAATATTTTGCGCGGCACGGCTTCGCATAGCGCAAGCCCGAGCAAATCGGATTTCACGCCGTATGCGGGGGTAGTCTGGGACTTTGCGGATAATTTTTCGTGGTACGCAAGCTATGCCGAAATTTTTAAGCCGCAAGCCGCGCGCGATAAAGACGGTAAAATTTTAGATCCCGTCGTCGGCTATAATTTAGAAACCGGCGTGAAGGGAGAATTTTTTGACGGCGCGCTTAATACGAATGTCGCGCTATTTCAGATCATTCAGAAAAATAGGGCGATGAGCGACCCTCTTAATACAAACTACTCCATCGCCGAGGGCAAGGTGCGAAGCCGCGGCGTAGATGCCGAGCTACAAGGCTCGCTTACTGAGAATTGGAAATTATTCGCAGGATATACTTTCAACCGCAGCGTCTATTTAAAGACGGAAAGAGCTTCCGCAGCGGTCGATTATAGCAAGGGCGCAAACGCCAAACGCTACATTCCGAAGCATCTGTTTAAGCTCTATACGAACTATGAAATTCCGCTCGGCGAAAATCGTAAGGTTACTTTGGGCGCCGGCATGCGCTATCAGAGCAAAACCGCTTCGATATATCGCGAAAACGTTGCGTATTATACCGCGCCGCAAAAGGCTTACACGCTGTGGGACGCAAACGTCGGCTATCATTTCGACAAGCACTTTAGCGTAAATTTTGCGGTCAAAAACATCACGGATAAGAAGTATTTTCAAAATACGCAAAATCGCGTCGCGGGGATGAATAATTACTACGGCGAACCGCGGAATTTTATGCTGACGCTTAAATATACGTATTTGGTGCGGATGGAATTTGCGCTTATGCGAACTCGTATAAACTCCCTCGCACGCGGTTGCGGATAAATCGGACTTTATAAGAGTGCGGATGAAGCGGGTGCAGAGGCGAGAGACTAGGCTTTGTCGCAAGTAGCACGTAGCGAGGCGGGTAAAATTTAAACGAAGCCGCGGGATTAAAATTTAGCTCGCTATTTGGTTGATTAACGATTGATTAGCGCGGGCGATAGCAGGCGATGCGGGCAGGGGCGATAAATTTAATCTCGCGAAATTCCGAGCGAATTAAACGCGCAGACTTGCGAGCGGGTTTTGTGCTCGCGAGTCTGCGGGATCAAATTTAATCCCGCGATCTCGCTGCAACCGGCGCTAAATTTTAAAATTTAAAGAGAAAATTTGAAAACGCTAAAGCAATTTTTTGAAATTCTACGTCCGCACTGGTTCGGCAAGGGGGCGGCGAAGCTGTGGGCGCTGCTGCTGCTCGCGCTTGGTTTTAGCCTCGCTATCATCAAAATCAGCGTGCTGATGAACGCGTGGGATAAGCGCTTTTACGACGCGCTAAGCGAACTTAAAGGCGAGCTCATTCCCGCGCTCGTGGGCGAGTTTTTGCTCTACACGGCGCTCATTGTGCTTTTCATCGTCTGCGGCAGCTGGCTTCGCAAACTGCTCGTAATCGTCTGGCGCGAGCGGCTAAGCGCGATGATGGAGCGCAAATGGCTACATAACGCAAACTTCTACCGCACGAGCCTTGATGGAAATTTTAGCGCCAGGGGCGGATTAAATTTAGAAAAACCTGGCGACGTAAATTTAGATGAAAATTTAAACGAGCGCGCAGAGTATTCCGCAGCCGAGGCGGACAGCGCGGCTTTGCATAGAGACGCAAAGGAACTTGAAATTTTACCGAGCACGGCGAAGCAAAATGCAGCAGGGCAAAGCGGCGCAAGCGAGAATGAAATTTCATCTAAAACTCGCGCAGATCGTGAAATTTCAAAAACGATCGCAAAGCTAGACAACCCCGATCAGCGTATCGCCGAGGACAGCTTGCTGCTCGTGCAAAAAAGCGTCGATCTCGTAAAATCGCTCGTCTATAATCTCGCCAAGCTCATCGCCTTCGTCGCGATCTTGTGGCAGGTCTCGAAGATATTGAAATTTGAAATTTTCGGCATGCGCTTTGAGATCGAAGGCTTTTTGCTCTACGTCGCGCTCCTTTATACGCTGCTTTGCTCGCTGATCACGCATCTCATCGGGCGCAGGCTTAGGGAACTAAATTTTGCTAAGCAGCGCGCCGAAGCCGACTACCGCTCGGATCTGTTGCTCGTGCGCGAAAACGCAGAAGCCGTAGCCTTTATGCGCGGAGAGGATGCTGAGCGCGGTCGCTTCCGCGCGAGCTTCGGCGAGATTATGAGAAACTGGCGCAGCATCATGAATACGGAATTTCGCCTCGAATGCTTTTCGGCAAGCTACCTAAAAATCACGAATTTAATCCCGATCTTTGCCTGCTTGCCGCTGTATCTGGCGCGCGCGATGAGCTTTGGCGACATGATGCAGGCGCGCTCGGCGTTTTACAGCGTGCAGGACGGATTTGCGTGGTTTATGGACTATTATAAGCAGATCATGGAGTGGGCGGCGAGCGTGCAGAGGATTTATGAGTTCATTTCGCGCATGGACGACGAGAGTGCAAATCTGCGTGCTTGCGTCACACAAAGCGACGAAAATTCCGCTCGCTGCGAGGGCTTGTCGGTCTTCACGCCTGTGGGCGAGCCGCTGATCGAGGATCTACACTTCGAGCTTGCGCCTGCGCAGTTTATAATGCTGCGAGGCAAGAGCGGTGCGGGCAAAAGCACGGCTCTGCGCTACGCGGCGGGTCTTTGGAGATACGGCCGCGGCGAGATCAGTCTGCCGCACACGGGCGTGATGTTTATCCCGCAAAAGCCCTATCTGGCGCCGCTTAGCCTAAAAGAGCTTATCGCTTATCCGCAGCCGCCGCGCAAAGACGATGCGGAATTTTTAGAAATTTTACGCCGCGTAGGGCTTGAGAAATTTGCTCGCATGCTAAACTCGCGCGCCGATTACGTTAAAATTTTAAGCGGCGGGGAGGCGCAGCGGCTCAGTTTCGCACGTATTCATTACCACAAGCCGAGCTTTGTTTTTGCCGACGAGATCACGTCTGCGCTTGATTTCGCCTCGGCGCGCGAGCTGCTACTTGGTCTGCGCGCAGATCTGCCGAGGCTAGGTATGCTAGCGATCGTGCATCAAACGGGGCTTGAGGACATATTTGAGCGGACGATAGAGCTTTAAATCCGGTCGTTTAAATTTTACTCCGAAGGGATTTTGCCTTTAAATTCATATCTTTTTAAATCCAGATTTATTAAAATTACTCATCTATATTAAGAGGTGATAAAATTTAGCCGAAGCGCTCCGTGTTCGCATACATGGACATCGGTATCCACGCGGCTAGGCGCTTGCACGCAGTCGGTGGCATAGCACCGCCGTAGGTAAGTATTTGCGGCGCAATTAGTAGCTCGGAAGTCGGTCAGCAGTGCGCGATCGCAGTTCTGTACGGAAATTTAAGCTGATAAAATTTAAACGCAAGATAGTCTGCTCAATGCGGGGCGTCTCGATAAAATTTTAAGCCACGCGGCGATCTGTAACGTAGCAGTGCGCCAAATGAGAAGGCTACGGCAGCGGTGCGATGCGCGGGCGTAGCGATAAATCGGTAGCGCGTCGGATGGCGTGTAACACATCAGCGGCGCAGATGGCACGCCGTAGTCGAGAAGCGGAACGGCGATACGTACCTACTCGGCACCGTATGACATAACCTTCGCTTGGGCAAATCATCATCGTAACGGCGCTACGATCGAAGCGAACAGAACGGCCGCGACGGCGGATCGGCAGCACAAAGCGGCGCGGCGTGATTGCGGCGGCGACAGCATAAAATGCCGCAATATGGCAACCGTGATCGACAGGATGCGTATGTAGGTAAGGCGCAGTGCAAGTAGCGCAAACAGCGATACGATGATGGCGACCTGCGGAGTGTATAAATGAAGTAGCGGTGCGGGCGGCGCAATAACGCCGAGGCGATACGATAGCGGCGAGCGGCGAGGCGTACCGGTGCAGCAGCTTAGCGCTCGCGTGAAGTCGCTAAATTTTAAAACGAAGCAAGGAGATTTGATGCTTAAGGCGGAGATTGTTTATAAATTTGTGCTCATCGTGTTGCTAGGCTGCGCGCTTTGCATTTTGGGCTTTTCGGGCGCCTACTTTGCGCGCGGCGAATACGACGAGGCGTGGATGAGCCTGCATAAGATCGCGGGATTCGGTCTGCTTTGCGTCGCGATCTTGCATATGATCACAAGGCGAAAGAAGCTCGTAAAGCTCTGGGGCGAGTTTTTGGACGTGGTTTTGAGCCGCAAAAATCCCGGTTTTTGTAATATGGATCGCATCATCGGCGTGATCGAGCCTTATAATATCAGAGAGATCGCTGATAAAATGGGCTTTAGTGCGGACGAGCTCGCTAAGATTTTGAAATCAAACGGTATCAAGCTTGTAAGCGTAGATCAGAACCTACGCGAGCTTGCGAAGCTCAACGACGAAAAAATTTTCTTCATCTTGGTGCTTTTGATCGAGGCGAAATTTGGCAAAGCGGGCGAATGCAAGGTCTAAATTTTAAAATTCCGGCTAGATTCGCTTCGCAAATTTACCGTTTTGAAAAGCAAGCGGCGCCAAGGAGTCTAAATTTAAAACCGAAATTTTACCGCGCCACGTAAAATACTCAAGATCAAAATTTCATCCAATTTCCGCCAAAATTTTAAAAAATCTATCTTTAATCTTTGAAATTTATTATTATTTAATCAAGAGAAATTATAATATAGCATTTGCAAATCATTCGCAAAATTCTAATTTTGAATAGGGGAGAGTGATGTTTAAGAAATTTTATCTTTCAAATGCCGCGATCGCGCTAAGTTTGTGCGCCGCATTGCAACTAAACGGAGCCGAAAATAACGCTACATCCGCAAATATCGCGCCTAGCGCGGGGGCGGTAAATTCCGCAGCTTCTAAAAACGCTTCCGGCGCGAACGCCACAAAGCTGGGCACCATCGTAGTTACCGCGACGGGCTTTGAGGATATGCTTAAAAACGAGGTTCGCAACGTCTCCGTTATCACCGCGGAGGATATGGAAAACCGCGGATACTGCGATCTACGCGAAATTTTAGAAAAGGCGCCGGGGGTTAGCTTTCACGGCGATACGGTCGATCTGCGCGGACAGGGTCAGAAGGCAAATACCTCCGTCAAAGTCCTTCTTAACGGAGTCGCGCTCAATATGATCGACACGACGCCGACGAGCATTCCGATCGATTTAGTTCCGATCGAAGATATTGAGCGCGTGGAGATCATCCCCGGCGGCGGTAGCGTGCTTTACGGCAGCGGCACCAGCGGCGGCGTGATAAATATCATCACGAAAAAGGGCGCCAGATACCCGTACGCCAATATCTCGACCAAGATCGCATCGTATAATTACAATGATCTAAATTTAGGGCTCGGCGGAGGCGTGAGCGATAATCTGTTTCTAAAAACCGCCGTTAAGGGCTTTAAGCAGCGCGGATACCGCAAGGGCGAGAAAAATACCGGCTACTACGGCTCGCTCGGGATACATTATAAAATTTCGGACGATCAAAGCATCTCTTTCGATCCGAGCTTCTATCGCGCCAGAACCTATTCCGTGCCTACTCTGGGTCTTGCCGAGCTTAAAGCGGATCGCCGCCAACAAGGAGGCGAGAGAACCTTTACTAAAAGCACGCGATCAAATTTTGATCTAAGCTACGCGGTGAAATTTGGCGACAAAGTGGAGATGAATCTACATCCTTATTATCAAGATATCAGGAGCATACAGCAGGGATTTGTAATGAAAGACCGCAAAGAAGGTGCAAATTTAAAGGGCAAGCTCGACTACGACAGCGGCGAGTTCATAGCGGGATATGATTATCTCAAAAACAAGGGCTTTCGCAGGATAAATTTTGACGCCGCGATGAATCCTATGATGAGCCGTTCACAGCTTACGATCTTTGATATGCAAAAGCTTACCCACTCGGTCTATGCTTTAGAAAAGCACAATTTCACCGATCTGTTTTCGCTTAGTGCGGGCGGTCGGTTTGAGCGCGCCGAATACAAAGTAAATCGCAGGGTTTCGACTACTATAAAAAGGATGGGAAACATAATCTCGCAGACGCAAAATAGTACCCGAGTAAGCGATCATAAAAACAACTACGCTTTTGAGATCACGCCGAATTTTAATTATTCCAAAGACGGCAATCTATATTTTAAATTTGAGCGCGGCTATATCTCGCCGGCCCCTAATCAGCTCATCGACAAGCTTAGTCGCAACGGCCCTTATGTGCTTAATAACCTAAAATCCGAAACCTTTAAAACCTATGAGATCGGCATGAAGGATCTAATCTACGGGCAATACGTAAGCGCTACGATCTTTTGGACCGATACGAAAAACGAGATCGTAAACGAACTGCTCGGCAGCGACATTATGCACGGTTGGCATTTTATCAATATCGACGAGACGCGCCGCAAGGGCGTGGAGCTGTATGCAGAGCAAAGCCTGCTTTCAAATTTAAAGCTCAGCGAGACCTTTTCATACGTGGACGCCAAGATCCAATCCGGCGCGAATAAGGGCAAGCAGGTTCCGTTGGTGGAGCGCTCGAAGTTCGTTTTAGGGCTCGATTACGAGCCGATTAGAAATTTAACGCTAATGAGCGATTTTAAATATTTCTCATCATCGCACGATACCAACCACGATAGGATCGACTCGCGCACGATCGTGGATCTGGGCGCTGCGTACCGCTTCGCAAGTGGGTTTTTGATAAGCGCCGGAGTCAAAAACGTCTTTGACGAGGAGTATAATTACAACCAAAATTTACGCGCAGACGACTATACCCCGGCTCCAGGGCGCAATTACTACGCGGAGTTTAAATACACCTATTAGCGTGCGTTTAAATTTAAGTGGGATTTTGAGCTGCGAAATTTAAAATTTACGAGCGGAATTAAAATTTCGCCGCGGCGTGCTTTGCTGCCGCGAGATTAAATTTAATAAAAGGAGCAAAGATGAAACCGGACTATAAAAACTGGGTGCCTAAGGGCATGATCGCGAGCTTTGCCGCGGGTGCGGGCGTGGCGCTAGTTTTGTTTTTGATTTTCGGCGTTTGCGGCGCTTTCGTGGGCGGCGTGCTGAGGTGGTTTCTTGCGGGGCTTTTCGGCGCAGCGGCGCTGGTTTTGATCGGCTTTACGATCTACTGCGTCGTGTGGTACCGCGCGTTTGATTACGACGGCAAGCGTCAGCTCTCTCGCGCGATCGTAGAGGGC
>CAURFS010000030.1:0-11899 GCA_963523845.1 uncultured Campylobacter sp.
TTTCATCGGTGGTATTACCTTTAGCTGCGGTCTGATGATGGTGGTTTTTTACGGTGGGCATCTATTTACCAGCTCGGTTTTAACGGGCGTACCTGCTGCCGATGGCAAATTACCGCTAGGTAAAACTATCGGCTATTGGGCTATCGTTTGGTGCTTTAACTTTGTAGGCGGCGCGTTAATCGCGTATATGTATTATTACTCAGGACTTCCGCTTAAATATGACGGCTACATTTTGCAGCACTTCATTCCTGCAGCAGCAGGCAAAATAAACGCGCCATTTCATGAGCTATTTATCCGCGGAATTTTTTGTAACGTGTTTGTATGTATGTCTATCTGGACTGCGACCAGCGAGAGTAATCTATCAGGCAAATTCTTTGCAATTATGTGGATGATCGGCGCATTCGTAGCTTGCTCGATGGAACACTGCGTGGCAAATATGTTTATCCTAACTGAAGGCATCATCGCTAAAGGTCACTACCTTGCAGCTGCGGGTGGCGATGTAAACGCTCTTGCAAGCTCGCTTCACGGCGTAACGGCGGCTCAAATAGATTCAATAAACTGGGGAAATTTCATCGTTAAAAATATGATCCCAGTTACGCTAGGCAACATCTGCGGCGGTCTATTTTTCGTAGGCTTGGTCGGATTTATGGTAAATAAATACGACATGAAAAAGAAAGACTAATCTATCGCGCTTCAGCACGATATAAACAAAATACGGCGCGGCACTTTGCCGCGCATTTTTAATTTCTTAAATTTTAAAAATTCCGATGCGTAAAATTTCGTTCGATCCAAAATTTTAGACAAAATCCTAAACGAAATTCGGGATGAAATTCTAAAACCAAGCTCTTGATAAAAATTTTACGCTGTAAATCTAGGTAAAATCCTGCGCCGTAACTTTAGACAAAATTTCGCGCCTAAGCCGTAACGTAAGCCGCATAAATGCTTTAAAAACTCTAGCCCGAGCCTAAACACAGTAACTAAGCAATCTGTCGTAGTCCAGGATCAAAAACTCGTGCTGACTGATTTTTTGAATTACGTTATCTTTTACAAGCTCGTTAAACGCGGTACTCGCGCTTTGACGCTTGAGCCCTACGAAGGATGAAAGCACCTTTAGCGAAAAGGGCAAAAAGACGTATTTGTAGCCATTTTGATGAAAATTCTGCTCGTTTGCAAGCTCGATCAAAAAGCTCGCGATGCGCCCTTTTGCATTTTCAAAAAGTATAGAGCGTGTGATTTTGCGCTGCAGCAGAATTATCTCAGTCAAAATTTTTATATATGCCTCGCAAAAGCTGCGATTTGCTAAGATCTCTCCGAGCCCGCTCGCATCGATCGTATAAATCTCACTGTCCTCTAAAAACTCAAGCGCGCAAATTTCATTAAGAATGGTGATATTGTCCTTGTTTAGGTAGTTGATGATAAATTCTTCGCCGTCTTCAAAAAACGAAAGCTTCGCCTGCCCGCTTTTAAAAATAAAAACTTTAGGTGCCTCGCTGTAAAAAACATAGCCTTTTTTGATGACTTGGTGCTCGAACATTGCAAGCTCCTCGTCGCTAAGCGTGGCGATAGCCTCGGTTTGCAGTAGTCCCAGCCGCGATTTTTCCATATAACCTCCAAAAGCTAAGAATTATACAATGAAATATTTAGACAAAGATAAAGCTGCGCGGATTAAATTTACCATCCGCGCTATGGCTGGGCATCTAGGCCGCCGAAGCTAATAAATTTTATAGTTTTTAAAATTCTAAATTTTACCCGCGCTTTGCATCGCGTAAAATTTCAAAAATTAATTGAGCTTTACGCGGCGAAATTATAGCCGAAATCCACGGCGCAAATTTAAAATTCTGTCTCTAAATAAAAATTCATATCATTTTATTGAAATTTTATTTAGCAAGGATATAATAATGCATATTAAAAATAAGCGGCATTTTGCTCGCGGCAATACCGCAAGAAAGGAAACCTCATGCAAAAGTTAAATTTTAAAAATAACGTCTCCGAGACGCTGCTAATCAATGTCTATATGCGCCACTTGGATTTCAAAGACACAGATCCGATCCTAAATGATCCGTTTTCAAGCGCCGTGGTTGAACAGATCGATTATGATTTTGCGAAATTTAACGACGCGCGCCTTAGCAAGACAGGCACCGTTATCCGCGCGAAATTTTTCGACGACGAGACGCTGCGGCTCGCGGCGGAGTTCGACCGCCCCGTCATCGTGCAGCTCGGCGCGGGGCTCGACACTCGCCCGCTTAGATTGCAAAAAGCCCTACCAAACGCCCTATTTTACGACCTCGATCTGCCCGATGTCATCTCCGTGCGCGACGCACTGCTGCCCAAAGCAAAGAACAACTTCAGCCTGCCCTACTCGATGCTAGATCTTTCGTGGATGGACGAGCTGGTCGCAAAGCACGGCAGCGCGGGCTATATATTCATCTTAGAGGGCGTGAGTATGTATTTTGAAAAGGAGGAATTTAAAAAATTTTTTATCGGGCTCGCACAAAAATTCCGCGGCTACGTGCTGAGCGACTTTATGAGCGAGTTTTCGGTTAGGAAATTCGACTCAAAGCGCCATGACGCGATGAAACACATGCAAAACGCACCCTTTAAAATGGGCATCGGCGGCGGCGCGGAGGTGCAGGGCTGGGAGCCTGCGCGTATCCGCTTCGTAAAAGAGGCAGCGATGATGAAAATGTACCGCGAGCGCTGGAGCCTTAAAGCGCGCCTCTTTAGCCTGATACCCGCCTTTTGCAACGCGTGCAAGATGTTTGTCTTCAAAATCAGCGGTGATAATAAATAATAAGGCTTAAAATTTCAGTTGTTTGCTTTGTAAATTTAGATAGCTAAGGCGCGAATTCTAAGCTGATTATCTGGCAAGCTGGCATGCAGAGCAAACGGCACATACCGCTTTGCTCAATGCTGAGTAAAATTATAAAAACGTTTTAAAATTTCGCTTAAATTTACCTCGATTTATAGGAATTTAAGAGTTTTTAAAATATATTTTCGCATCTTAAATTCACGGAAAAGATCATGCAAAATTTTCTCGACAAACTCACCGCCACAATTGACGCGATCAACTCCTTTTTGTGGGGTCCATACTTTCTAATCGCCCTACTTTGCGGCACCGGCGCGTATTTTACGGCGCGCTTGCATCTGGTGCAGATTTTTAAATTTAGAATGGGCGCGCGCAAGCTTTTCGGCAACTTCTCTCTGCACGGCGAGGCTGCGGGCAAAAGCGGCATGAGCTCGTTCCAAGCCGTTGCCACGGCGATCGCGGCGCAGGTCGGCACGGGCAATCTGGTAGGCGCCAGCACCGCGTTAGTGATGGGCGGGCCGGGCGCGATATTTTGGATGTGGTGCGCGGCGTTTTTGGGCATGGCGACTAACTTTGCCGAGATCTGCCTGGCTCAAATTTACCGCACCAAGGATGATAGCGGACATATGATCGGAGGGCCTGCGTTTTACATCAGCCGCGGACTTAAAAGCCCCTTTGCCAAGCCTTTAGCGGCGTTTTTTGCGCTAGCCATCATCTTTGCTTTGGGCTTCATGGGCAATATGGTGCAGGCAAACTCCATCTCAGACGGCTTTAGCGGCGCATTCGGGATTCCGAAGTGGGTGAGCGGCGCGGCCTTAGCACTCATCTGCTGCGTTATCTTTTTCGGCGGCGTCAAAGCGATCGCGCGCGTCGCCGAAAAGGTCGTGCCTATAATGGCGATCTGCTACGTGCTAGTCGGTCTCGTCATCATCGGCTCAAATTTCGACAAAATTCCATCCGTCATCGCGCTGATATTCAAAGCCGCGTTCGATCCATCGGCCGCCTGGGGCGGCGCTACGGGCGCTACGATCGCCACTGCGATGAGATACGGCATCGCACGCGGACTCTTTTCAAACGAAGCAGGCATGGGCTCGACGCCGCACGCACACGCCGCGGCGAACGTCAAACACCCCGTAGATCAAGCCGTGCTCGGCATAATGGGCGTTTTCGTCGATACATTCATCGTGCTTAACATCACCGTTTTCGTCGTGCTTAGCACCGACGTAGTCGCCTTCGAAAATGGCAAGGCGGTATTTTCGGGCATCTCGCTGGTACAAGAAGCCTTCGGGTCGCAAATTTTGGGTCGCAGCGGCGGCTACGGCTTTGTGGCGATCTGCCTATTTTTCTTCGCATTTACCACGATTTTGGGCTGGTATTACTTCGCCGAGATCAATGTGCGATACCTCCTGGGCGCAAAATTCGTCAAGCTCCTGCAAATTTTAGTCGTTGCATTCGTATTCATAGGAAGCGTGCAAAAGATCGACCTAGTCTGGGGGCTAGCCGATATGTTTAACGGACTGATGGTGATACCAAATTTAATCGCGATCATCCTGCTTAGCCCCGTCGTTGTGCGGCTTTTGAGCGATTTTAACGACGGCAAAAGCTACGACGCGAACGACTACAAATAATGCCACGAGCTAAATTTCAAGCTCGCACTTGAAATTTAGCGCAAAATCGCCGCAAAATTTAGAATTTTAAAATTCTTTTCTAGCTAAAATCCTAACCTAAATTTTATGATTTAAGGAGAACGCATGCAAATTTTAAGGAGCGAAAAATGCCCGTTTTAAAGGCATTGCTAACCGGGCAACCGCGCGCTTACGGCGACGAGCGCGCTACGCAGCCTCTAAAAAGGCGCTGGGAGACGGCGATTTTTAAGCAAGCCAGAGCGGGCGAAGTGCGCGCGAATGAGCTTGGATTCGAGAGTGACGCGGTAGCCGACACGCTGCATCACGGCGGAGAGGAAAAGGCGATTTTTGCCAACTCTCTGCAAAATTACGCCGCGTGGGAGAGGTTTTTGGGGCTTAAAAATCTAGCCTACGGCGCAATGGGCGAAAACCTCACGATCAGCGGATTACACGAACAAAACGTCTGCATCGGCGATGTGCACCGCATAGGCTCGCTGGTGCTACAAGTAAGCCAGCCGCGCAAGCCCTGCTACAAACTCTCGATGCGCTGGGGCAACGTGGAGATGACGGCGGAGATCGCGCGCAGCGGACTTACCGGCTGGTACTACCGCGTGCTGGAGGTAGGCTCGTGCCGCGCGGGCGACGAGATCTACGTCGTAGAGCGCGACCCCGCCGCGATGAGCGTGATGGAGCTTAACCGTCTATTTTACGGCGATCACCTCGATGAAGGGCTGTTAGCAAAATTTAACCTACTTACGACGCTTACGCCAAAATGGCGCGAGGATATGCGCCGCAAGCTAGAAGGCAGCTACGACGACGGCTTTATGCGGCTATGAAATTTAGCCTCGAAGCGGCGTTTTAAAACAGCAAAATAGCGCCGCGTCTTGTTGTTTTAAAACACACTCTTGGCGCGGATTTCAAAATACTTTCCAAGCCGCCGATGCTAAGTTTCAAGACACTTCTTGGCTACTCAATATCGGCTTACAAAAAATATTTTCTTGATGCAAGCTGCAAATTCAGACTAAATTCCAAAGACGAAATTTTAATTTGATCCGCGCTGATCGCGCGCAAATGCCATCTATTTTCGCACTCTGTTTTGTAGTGCGACACAGGTTGCAAGCAAAATTAAAAAAGCAAATTTAACCGCGCTTAGAATTTAATCTTTTATGAAATCTAAATTTAGCCGCACATTCAAAGCCATAAGCGCCGCTCTTTATAAATTTTAAAATTTAAAAGCGGTAAATTTAACTCTCTTGCTCGCAGCGAATTTTTTTCAAAAATCAAAGCGAACTATTTTTACTCGCGAGACAACCTCGTCTCGCGCATTTAGTGGCACAACCCACGCTACAAAAGGGCTTCTAAAAGCTTTTAATGCGCGCCAAATTAGACGTGTCAGATGCTTCGCCAAGCGCCTTTCAAAGCTCATTTATAGCGCTCGCTATAAGTAGAATTTTGCGCGGCGCGGCAACAATTACGACCTTTTAAGAGCGCGTACCGCAGTTTAAAAGCCTACTTCAGCTTTTTAAACCGCGCGCTGTATGGCTCAAAGTCCGTCCATTCCCCTGCTCAATCAACTATCGTAATCCCCGCATCCGCGCAGGCTTTTCGCGCCTTTTTCGATATGCCGATGCCGGTCGTTTCGATTTTCTTAAGATTAATGAAGGGCGCAAGCTCGGCGACATCAATGTTTTTAATGTCGAAAAGCTCATTCTCGCCGTCCCAATCAGGCGCGATTTGCAGATAAATTTCATTTCCGCCGTCAAGGTAGAGCTCGCTCACCTGCTCCGCCAAATCCGCAGGAACCGGATAGTCCTTGAACCACTTTTTTGCTTGCGGCAGCGCGCCTAAATCCGCGTACGGATCGATGCCGCGCTCCTTGCAGTACTCAAACACGTCAAATTTAGGCTCCAGCAGGGCTTTTTCGTACATCAGCTCGTTCATCACGGCGATTTTGAAATTGAAATTTTTAAACGCTAGCGTCTCGCCCGCCGCGCGCGGAAGCTTAAATTTATCGCTCGGCCTCGGCTTTGCCTTTTTCTCTTTTTGATTGATGCAAACGCGCCCTATCGGCATTTTCGCAGCTCGCACGATGTCTGCGATCTCGTCGGTGTCGCGCTTAGCGAAGCGCTCGGCGAAATCCATCGCGCCTATGCGCTCCTGCACGGCCTCGGCAAGAGCTAGCGAAACTTCGAATTTGCCCAGGCTAAGCTCCAAAAATATATATGCGCCGCGCAGCTCCTACTCCGGCACGGCCTCAAGCGGCGGCCTGCCCTCAAGCGTGAACGCGCCGCCGTAGAGCTTGTGCGGAACCTCGTGCTGCACGCCCTTTGCGACCTCAAGCATCAAAACTATCTCGGCAAGCTTCGGTTCTGCGAGCTCGCCTGCGCGCACGAAGGCGAAAATCCCCGCCTCATCCCAAAAATAGCGGCTTTTGCCCTCTCCGTCATCGATCACGCGCGGCTGATCTGGGGCTTCATTAAATTTAGCTAGATCAAACTCGCAGTTTACACCGCCAATAAAAACGCCGTCCGAGCGCACGTCGATGTCAAATTTATCATTTTTAAAAATGTCAAACAGTCCCATTTCGCCTCTCCTGATTTTGCCTTAATTTCGTCTTAAAATTTTTCCAAAAACCCGTAAAAATCGTCCGCGAAAAGCCTATCCTCACTCTGCGCGTAGTCGCGCACATAGACCTTGTATTCGCACAGCGCGTCGCCTGCGCCCGCTCGCTTGCTATCTCTTTCATCGCTCCACTTGCTGCATTGCTCATTGTCGCGCACGTCGTTTCGGCATTCATATCGCGCGACGCATCCGGCGATCTCTCCGCGCGTACTTCGTCGCCAGGTGCCCTATTTTCCACACTGTCGGCTACTGTCGCGACGACCGTATCGCGCACCGTCGCGCCCGCAGCTTCGCCACTCGTGCTCTCCGCCGTCTTGCCGCGCGCCGTATTGGGCGCGCCGTCCACTATGTCGCCTGCGGGCGAAATTTTAAAATAATACTCCTCGTCCTCGAGCTGCAAAAATACAAGCTCATCCGCGGCGAATAGCCCGTTTTTGAGATTTATCTCATACGTGTAGCAGATGCCCTCATCGGCGCTACCCGCGAACTCAGGCGGCGCGATCGTTTTTAGCTCCGTCCTCGCCGCGCTGACGCTAGCATATCTTAGCAGCATCTGCTTGTAGCTCGCAGGCAGCGCAAAGCCTAGCTGCCGCTGCGCCTGCGCGATCCATGCGGGCTCTATGTCGCTGCGCCCCGCCGCCGTGATATTTTTAGATTTTTGAATAAGCTTTTCTATCATTTTGATCCCATTTTGAGCGAGAAATTTTAACGCCTTAGCACACCAAGACGCGCTGTTTGCATAGACCCGCGAGCGTTTGGCGCGGCTTTTAAAATCTAAATTTAAAAACTCGCGCAGCTTCAAAACCAAAGCGAGCCGTTTAAAATTTCGAGCGACCCGCGTCTAAATTTTAACCGCAAACGCGAACTGGCAGAGTTCTAGCAATCTAAATTTAACGTTACTTAGCCAGCGCTATTACTTCGATCTCCACAAGCGCGCCCTTGGGGAGCTTGGCGACCTGCACCGTGCTGCGAGCGGGCTTGTGCGCGCCGAACGCCGCCGCATATATCTCATTCACCGCGGCAAAATCGCCCATATCGGCCAGAAAAATCGTCGTTTTGACGGCATCTTGCAGCGTAGCGCCCGCTTCTTTCAGGATCGCGGCGAGGTTTTTCAAAACCTGCCTGCTCTGCGCCTCCACGCCGCCCGCGACGAACTCGCCGTCCGGCTTAAGCGCGATCTGCCCCGAGGTAAAGATGAGCCCGCCCGCCTTGATCGCCTGGGAGTACGGTCCGATGGCCTGTGCCGCATCGGGAGTCGAGATAATCTGCATAGAAAAATCCTTTGTAAAAAATTTCGCCCATTTTATCGCAAAATATTTTAGTATTGCTTTAGGCGGTGGAATTTTGCGAGCGGGCGGGCGTGGATGCGGCTGGTACGATGAAATTTAATTGACGCGAGAGGTTGCTAAATTTCGGCGGGCGAGGCGAAACAGATGCGCGGCGATACGGTTAAATTTATCGCGCAAATACAGCGGGCAATATGGCGATGGGCTAGCGCGGAAAGCGAGCCGTGGTAGCGAAACGGCAAAAATTTAAAAGAGCTTGACGGGCGCAAAAACAGCGCGTGAAAATGCGGGTGAAATTTCATCGCTTTAAAGAACGGCTAAATTTCGTCGGCGATAGCTAAGTGAAACAGCGGGTGCGGCGCGCAGCAAAATGATCTATAGAGCGGTACTTAAAATTTTGCGAGCACAAGCATGTGAAATTTTATCAGTGCGAGTACGATAATGTCGCGCATTTGGCAACAGGGCTAAATTTTATCGGTATGAGCGCGGCGAAATAAACGCGCGGGTGCACGGCGAAATTTAGCCAGTACGAATAGATAAAAATTTAATCGGTGATGCTGCAGCAAAATCGACATCATCGTCGCAGTAAGGTCGGCGCAATTGCAGCGAGTTTGTGCAACACTGTCGTAGCGGCAAAACCAACGTCGTCGAAGCGCGATTAGTGCGACACCGCGATAAAATCGGCACCATCAAAGTAAGTTTGGCACAACGCTACCACAGCAGCAAGGTCGGCTCCATCGCAACGCGATCCGTACGAAGCTGCGATAAAATCGATATCACAGTGATAAATTGGCAGTGTTACAGCGAATTCGGCGCGACGCAGCAGCAAGATCAGCGTCATTGCGGTAAATCGGCGAGGGCCCATAAAATTTTACGCGAAATTTTATACGAAATCCTGTATAAAATTCTATGATTTTGCCTTGAGATCAGCCTGCGATAAGTCCTCAATTAGTCTATAATCAGCTTGCGATCAGTCCGTAAAGTAGCTTTAAAATCGTAGCGGCAACGACTAACAGAAGCATCTTGCGCACGAATTTTACATCGCATCGCATCACTAAGCTTGAGCCTGCGAAGCTACCCGCGATCTGTCCGACCGCCATCACCGCTCCGACGAGCCATAAAATTTGCCCACCGATGATAAAAACGCCCAAAGAGACGATGTTTGAGGTGAAATTTAAAACCTTCGTGTGTGCGACCGCCTTTTTCATATAAAGCCCTAAAATTCCAACCAGCGCAAACGTCCAAAACGAGCCCGTACCGGGGCCGAAAAACCCGTCGTAAAAGCCACAACCACGCCAGAAAATCGCGTAAAAGCTATTTTTTGACATCTTAGGTCTTGCGGGCGCTTCGCCAAGGTTTGGCGAAAAAATCATATAAAGCAAAAGCGCCAGCAGCAGGATCGGAATGAGGTAATTTAGGAATTTCGCATCGATTAGGAGTAGGACATAGGCGCCGACGAGTCCGCCTATGAACGTAAAAATCACGCCGCGCAAGATCTCCGCCGCATCGACGTAACCCTTACGGATGAAATTTAAAGCGGCGGTAAAGCTTCCGAAGCTACCTTGAAATCTATTTGTAGCGATCGCTACATGCGGCGGGATGCCCACGGCAAGCAGCGCAGGCAGCGAGATCAGTCCGCCGCCGCCCGCGATAGAGTCGATAAATCCGCCGAAAAACGCCGCCGAAAAAAGCACCGCAAACTGCCAAAGTTCAAGCTCCATTTTTGTCCTTTTTTTCAAATCACACAGGCACGCGCTATGAACGCCTGCTAGAATTCCGCGCAATTACGATCGTAAAACTGCTCATGCGCCGCAAAGTGCATACGGGCGCCTGCTAGAATTTCGTGAAATCCTATAAAATTTCGCGGAATTATATCGGATTTTGCTACACGGCTCCCGCTTAAATTTTATGAAATTTACCGCGCGATTGCTGTTTTAGCTCCATGCAATTTATCGCGTCGTGCACAAGCTGCAAAATTTCATAAAATTTAAGTAGCAAAAATTACTAGAATTTTACCTAAATTTCGCAAGATAAATCCTACAATTCAGCGAGGCTATTTTTAAAATTTATAGAATTTTATGAAGCGGTTTTTGCCGAAATTCTATAAAATTTCGGCGCGCTGTACTCAAGGCGTACGGTAAAATCCATAAAGCCGGCCCTACTTATGCGGCAAAACAGCGCAAAATTCCGCCGCACACCTGCGCTAAAGCTTCATAAAATTTCATCGCTCGTGTTAAGTAAAATTCCGCCGACTTACTCCGCAGTTTTGTTTAAATTCGCGCTTAGTTCGGGCAAAATTTTATCTATCTCGCCGCTCTGTCCGAGGCGGTACAGCGCGAAGTCGTATTTGATAGGGTCGCTCGGATCGAAGCGTCCTAAGCTTTGCGTAAGCTGTAAAACCGCCTCGAAATCGTAACTCTTGCGATCGATCAGCCCAAGCTTAAGTGAAACTTTGTGCGTGTGGGTATCGAGCGGGATGAGGAGGCGCGATTTTTCGATCTTTTTGTACAGCCCCAGATCGATGTCGCTGTCGCGCACCGCCCAGCGCAGGAAAAGATTGTAGCGCTTATATGGCGACGCGGGCTTTTGCGCAAAGCCTCGACCGAAAAAAAACTCATATCCCGGGCTGCGGTAGGGATTTAATCTGTAAATCTCGCCGATTAAAAAATTTATCCCATCCTCGATCCGTCCGCTTTTTTGCATGCCGTAAAGCACGCTATCTTCGATGCTGAGGCTATTTTTAAGTCGCTTTAAAGTTATAAAAATTTCAGCGACGTCGCGCGAGCTTTGAAATCTATATTTTTTACCCGCAAGCTCCGCTCTCATGCGCTCATCGCTCGCGTCCAAAAGCGAAAAATCAAGCGAGCGGAGAAATTTTAAAATTTGAGCCGCGCTCCCGTAAGCAAACAGCGCGCAGATGAGCGCTACGACGTCGTTTCGATGTCCCTTTGCGACCTGCAGCGGATCCGGCGCGCCGAAAAGATCCGCGTCGCAATTTTTCAAATCGGCGTAATAATCTAAAATTTGCTTTAAGCTTTTCATTTTACGTAGTAGCTCATCGTCGTAGCGCCGAATTTGCGCGATTTAAGCAGCGCGAAATCGCCGATTTTAGGCGGCAGCTCAAGCTCGCTCATATGCTCGATCGCAATTAGCAGCTCGCACTGCGCGGAGCCCAGGCGCGCTATCAGCGCCAACACGCGCTCGTAAATCTCACCAAAGCCCTGCCTGATCGCAAACGGCGGATCCAGATAGACAAACACTCTGCGCGCGGGATCGGAGACGGAATTTTCTCTAGAATTTGCGGTATGGCTTTCGCTAAAATTTACGGCAGAGTATTCGCCTAAATCGTTTGCGGTAGCACTTTCGCCTAAACTGCAGGCTAAATTTTCACGGGAGTTGGCGGCGAAATTTTTTCCTGAACCGCGGGTTAAATTTACGTTTGGGCGCGAATTTTCTCCGTAGCTAGCGGCAAAATTGCCGTCAGAATTCTCAGTAGAATTTTTTCTTGAATCATAGACGAAATTTGCGCTTGAATGTAAATTTTCTCCACAACCCGCGTC
>CAURFS010000031.1:0-11730 GCA_963523845.1 uncultured Campylobacter sp.
TTTTCATCTATGACATATAGCGTGCCGAATTTCGCCGCTAAAAATACAGCCGTAAGTAGGATCGGATGTAGTAGCGCTCTGCCTGCAAGCAGGTCTGCGTAAATGCGCTTCAGGAAATTTATCAATCTTTTCACGCTAGGCTCCTTTGAGATTTCGCCGTTTGCGGCGTCTTTCGTAAAATTTTCGCCGTCTTGGTTGAGTTTAAATTTGATCTCAAATCGGGATAAATTTTAGCTTGAGAGCTTTTAAAAATCGCTTAGCGGTAAAGGCCTAAATTTGCGCGCTTGGAGCGGGTCGCGTATTTAAAAATTTGCGCCGTTCAAACCATTTCCTATCGCAAGCTGTTTTGCGGGCGAGCACATATTGTAAAAGATGCAGACGAAATAGGGCAAAATAGACTCACGTCCGCTAGTAGTATTTAAAATTTTATCGATCTTTATAATTTGCGGCGATGTGTTTGCGCACAGCGAGGTTTGTGTGCGGCCGACTAGCCTGCGGTATGGATTTGCACGCAGCGGGGTTTTGCGCGGCAGATTTATGCGTAGCGAGGTTTATGTGCGGCCAGGTTGCGCAGCAGGCGGCGGGTAAATAAAATTTTGATTTAATCGTTAGCACGGGTGCGCCCCTTTTTCGGCAGATGCGAAGCGGGGCGCAAATTTCGTAAATTTTATAAATTATTTCGGCAGATCGCCTAGCTCAAAGCGCAAAATTTACGCACCTATAATCACGGCCGACAAAAGCCCCCACAAAATGGCCTCTATCGCTAGCACCGAGTGAAGTACGGCTTTACTCATCGCTTCTCCTTTGTTTTTAATTTTATTTATTGCTCGGCTCGGGCCGCTAGGGGCGTACCCGATCGATCTATGAGCGGGATTATATAAGATGATTGTGTTCTTAATGTGTCTTTTGAAATTTAGGACAAAATTTCTCCGTCCGTTGCAAAGCGTGAGCGAGCGGCGGCAGACTTCAGGCAAAATTCAGCTACCTATGTTAAGGCGCGGCAAATTTAACCGAGCCTGCCGCCCGCCGTAATGTGCGGCAAAGTTGTAAAGGGCGGCAAAGTCGCAGCGCGCGGTAAATTTAAAGCAGAATTCCGACCTCGTCGCAGCGCGCGAGGCGTCCGCGGCAAATCGATATAAAATTTAAAGCAGAATTTTGTGTGAATGCGACACGCCCGACACGCCCGCGCTTTTTTACGTCGTCAAAGCTTGCATCATCAAAGATTGCATCGGCGTAGCTTGCGCCGTCGGAGCCCGTATCGTCAAAGCTTACATCGGCGCGACTTGCGCCTGTGGGCGAAATTTTACGGCGAGCTACGAATGACAAGACGCAGCTCATCCGCGCCGTCTTGATCTGAAATTTAAAGCGGAATTTTAACGCGCGCCTCGGTTCCGACGCCAGGTTCGCTTTCATATTCGATCTGTCCGCCTAAAAGATCAAGCGCCGTGCGTACGATGCTAAGCCCAAGCCCGCTGCCGAGCTCCTTGTGCGATTCCTCGCATTGGTAAAATCGGTCAAAAATTTTATCCAGCTTCTCGCACGAGATGCCGATACCTTCGTCTTTGATACTCACCTGCGCAAAGCCATCGCAAGCGCAGCAACAAACGAAAATTTTACCGCCCGGGCGCGAGTACTTAAGCGCGTTTTCGATTAAATTTCGCCAAATTTGATTTAGCAGCCCCGCGTTTGATCGCACGCTAAGCGGCGATAAATCTAGCTCAAACTCGCGCTCTCCGTAGCTTTGGCTTAGCGATATGATGCATTGCCGCAGCTGCTCGTCGATACGTACCGCTTCATCTAGGCGCACCGCCGCGCCGCTATCGAGCCTGGTTAGCTTTAGCATGTCGGTGCAGAGCTTGCTTAGGCGGTTTGCTTCCGCGCCGATGGAGGCTGCGTATCGCACCGCGCGCTCCTCGCTCACGCCGCCCTCTATCATCTCGCTTAACGCGGCGATCGAGGAGATCGGCGTTTTCATCTCGTGCGAGACGTTTGAGACGAACTCCTTTTGCAGCTGCTCGTGCTTTTGCAGCTTCTCGGCCATTTTATTGACGTTTACTACGAGCTCGTCGAGCTCGTGCATATAGACGTAATCGGTGCGATGTCCGTGTAGCTTGCGCTCGGCGCGCGCCTCAAAATCGCCGTTTGCGATCGCGGTGATCGCGTCTAGTAGCCGCTTGATCGGGCGGAATAAAATTTTAAGCCCGAAGTAAAGCAGGGTAAAATTTAGCGCCATCGTGATTAAGCAGATGATCGCGCACAGCGCCACTCCGTCCCAAAACCCGCCGATCTTGCCGCCGATGCCTATGTAAAAAAGCATGCAAACCGCGAAGCAGACGATGAAATTTATCACGCCGAATGCGAGCGAAGAGTAAAACGCGATGAAGCTTTTGAGGCTGATGAGGTATTTTTTCATGCTCGCTCCTTTTTTACGGCTTTGTAGCCGAGCCCGCGCACGGTGATTATCTCAAAGTCCTTGGAGTTTTCAAATTTCGCCCGCAGCTTTTTGATGTGCGTATCGACGACGCGCTCGTCGCTGTCCGTCTCGTAGCCCCAAATTTCGCTCATTATCTCAAATCTCGTAAAAATTCTACCCGCGTAGCTTAGTAGCAAAAACAAAAGACGAAATTCCTTCGGCGCTAGGCTTATCCGCTCGCCCTCGGAGCGGACGCTTAGCGTATCGTAGTCAAGCTCGCTTCCGCCGATGAGAAGCCGCTTTTCGTTCGCGATCTTTGCTCGCCTTAGTAGCGCATGCACGCGCAGCACGAGCTCTTTTAAATTTATCGGCTTGCTCATATAATCGTCCGCGCCGCTTTTAAAGCCCGTCTGCATATCCTCGATCTCGCTTTTTGCCGTTATGATCAGTATCGGCTGGCTCTTGCCGTCGCGCCTAACGTATCTGCTAAGCTCAAAGCCGTCCATCTTAGGCATCATCACGTCCGAGATGATCAGATCGAAGTGCGCCTCGTCTAACGCCTCTATCGCCTGCTTACCGTCAAAGGCGCAGCTCACGCTAAAGCCCTCATCAAGCAGCTTTTCTCTTATCGCCGAGCTCAAAGCCTCGTCGTCTTCGACCAGTAAAATATTAAACATACGACCTCTTTTGTGATTTTTTAAATTTTCGGGATTATAACAAATTTATTTTCAAGCAGACAAAATAAACGGGCGTGATTGTAAGGCGAAAATTAATCGCCGCATTGTCAAAAGTGCTCCTGGGCAGTGAAATTTGCCGCTTTACTCGTTTGTGTGCGGCAGTAAAATTTTGTGGTATTTTGTTGCGGATAAATTTTTCACTCCTCGCCACTTGCAGGTGCGTTTATTTGCGTGTTTTTATCCTCTGAGGCGAAAATTCTTTTGAACTCAAATTTGAAATAAAACGCCCATAGCAAAGGACAAACGATCGACAGCGCCCAAGCGGATGAGAAAGCGCCGAACGATTGCGCCTTAAAAACGATATAAACCGCCAATGCGTAGCTTGCGACAAATACCGCCGCGTAAATAATCGGCAAAAATCGCTTACATACGACCGATAAAAACAAAAGATAGATGCTCGCGGCGATTAGGGATGCGAGGAAAAAGGAGTATAACACGCCTTCTTTTTGATGATTGATATCTACGCGATAATATCCCAAAAAGCACGCTGCGACGAGCAAAACCGCAAGCGCCGCCCATATAAGCGCAAAAGAGTATTTGATCTTTCGCACGAGCAAAAAATGCGTGCAAGTAGTGATAAAATAGGCGCAGCACGTGAACTCAAGCATAAATACGAATATCCCTTCTCCTACGAAATCCCAGCCATACCAGCGATCGAAAATAAAATGAAAAATTATATAGTAGCAAAGCCGGCGCGCCGCCAAGAATGCCGCCGTCACCAGAATTGGATGCAGCAGCAGCCTGCCTGCGCGCAAATCTGCGTATAAATTTTTAAAGTAGCTTTTTGGCATATGATCCTTTCAAATTTGAACTTCTATCGTTTTTAAGATCGATCCGGACTGCCTCATTGAAAAAATTGAAATTTCGCAGAGCTTTAGTACGCGCGCTTCACCTTGCTAAAATATAAGTTGAATTTTAAAAACATATCGTTTAAACTTCCCTAAATTTCAGCGCAACCGGATGAGTTTAATTTAAATTGCGACCGAACTTGCGTGCGGTTTTTATAGGCTTTTTAAAAGCGGCTTCGCATCGGCGAGCCTCTTTTAAAATTTACTTGCTTTAAAACGGCGCCGCCATTTGCGCGATCTTTATCAAATTTCCAAAGTTTTAACGCGACGTACTTTTACCGTTTTGTGAAGGAAAAAATTGATTAAATTTAAAACAAATCGCATCCGTTTTTTAAGAATTTCTTGCTATTATACGGAAAATTTTTCTTAAGGAGTAAAGAATGAATTTCAAAAAAACCATATCGGCTGCCGTTATTGCAGCTTCGGTGCTGGCGCTATTTAGCGGATGCGCGAAAGAGAGCTCTCGCGTAGTGCAAACCCCTACGGTAGCGAGTTTAAATACCAATTACTCTGGCGAGCGGATCGCCGTGTCGGTAGGACGCTTTAACAATCAGTCCTCTTACAACAACGGCGTATTCTCTGATGGCGAGGACAGACTGGGCAACCAAGCGCAGACGATCCTTATTTCAAATTTACAACAAAGCGGGCGCTTCTCGGTGCTTGATCGCACAAATATGCGCGCCATTAAAGAGGAAAGCGCAATCTCTAAAAGCGTACAAAGCTTAAAAGGTGCCAGATATTATCACCGGCGACGTGACTGAGTTTGGCCGCAAGACGACCGGAGATCATCAGCTGTTTGGAATTTTAGGCAAGGGAAAGACCCAAACCGCGTATTCTAAAGTAAATTTAAACATCGTTGACGTCAGGACGTCCGAGGTGGTCTTTTCGACTCAGGGCGCGGGCGAGTATGAGCTATCGAACCGCGAAGTGCTAGGTTTCGGCGGCACTGCGGGCTATGATTCGACGCTAAACGGCAAGGTGTTAAGCCTGGCGATCATCGAAGCGGTCAATAATCTCGTAAACGGCCTTGAAAACGGCGCGTTTAAAGTGAGATAAGGATTAAATTTGAAAGCGAGCAGCGCTCTTGCTCTTGCTGCTGCGGTCGTGATCTTTTGCGGCTGCGGCGGCGGGAGCCGGAATCAAATTTATTACTGGGACGGCAGCTACACGGACTCGACCTATCAGTATCTAAAGCAGGAAGGCGACGTAGGCGAGCAGATCGAAGCGCTTGAAAAATCTATCCAAAAGGCATACGAAAAGGGGCTCAAAGTTCCGCCGGGGCTTTATTCGCATCTGGGGCTTTTATATCTAAATGCGGGCAACGGCGCGAGGGCGAGAGAGAATTTCGAAAAAGAAGCTCAGGCTTTCCCTGAATCAAAGCCGTTTTTGACCTTCGTTACAAACCCCGCCGCGCTTAAAAAAGCTGAGGCCGCGGCCAAGCCCGGCGCCGATAAAGCCCAAGGATCAAGCGGACGCGAAGCCGCCAAAGCGGTCTCTGCAAAGCAAGGCAAAGCTGCCGCAAAGCAGGACGGCAAAACGAATAAAAAGGCTAAAAAATGAAAAATAAAGCTCAAATAGCGATTTTTAGCGTATTCGTGGCACTGTTTTTTAACGCGTGCGCTCTAAGCGAGCCTGAAATTTACGATTATTCGGCGCTTCAGCAGGCTAAGCCGCGATCGATTTTGGTTCTGATGCCGACAAACGAAACGACCGAGGTGGACGCAGGCGCTGCCGTGCTTGCCAACGCGATCTATCCGCTAAGCGAGGCGGGCTATTACGTATTTTCGCCTGCGCTCGTGCATGAGACCTTCAAAAATAACGGAATTTACGAAGCGAGCGAGATCCAAAACGTCTCCGCGCACAAGCTAAGACAGATTTTCGGCGCGGACGCCGTGCTATACATGGATGTCGTCAAATACGGCACTTCGTATATGCTGCTAAATAGCGTAAGCGTCGTGGCGGTCAATGCCAAGCTCGTAGATCTGCGAAGCGGCGCGACGCTCTGGGAGGGCTCTGCACAGGTAAGCGACGACTCAAGCAGAGGCAGTAGCGATCTTGTAGGCATGCTGATCTCCGCGGTCATCAAACAGATCGGCGATACCGTCTCTGACGCGGGATACAAGCTCTCCGCGAGCGCAGATGCGATGCTGCTGGGCCAAAACTGCAACAAATGCTTGCTTTACGGCCCGTATTCGCCGCACTACGGACAAGATCGGCAGCTTGGCGGCGGCAAATAAATTTGAAAAAAGGACGAAAATGAAACTAGCCGAGGCGCTGATACTGCGCGCCGACATACAAAAACGCATCGAGCAGCTAAAATCAAGGCTCGCGGATAACGCAAAGGTGCAAGAGGGCGAGAAACCAAGCGAAGAGCCAAAGGCGCTGCTAGCCGAGCTAGACGCGCTCACAAGCGAGCTTGAGCGACTAATCGTTCGGATAAATTTAACCAACTGCACCGCGAAAGCTGACGGCAAGAGCCTAACCGAGCTAATCGCCAAGCGCGACGTACTCACGCTAAAAGCGGGTGCATTGCGGGCTTTCGCGCAAGCTTCCGCGCAAAAAGTGGACGTTTATTCGCGCAGCGAGATTAAAATTTTAAGCACGGTCGACGTCGCGGCGCTACAAAAGCAGGTGGACGAGCTGGCTAAGCAGATCAGACAGCTTGACACGACGCTGCAAGGCGCGAACTGGCAAACCGATCTGATCGAAAGCTAAAAACGTAAAATTTAGAAAAATTTCGGGTAAGTATCGCAAGAGGCGAGTACGAAACTCACCTGCAAAGCAGGTTTATGGCAGCGCTCGCGGAAACGGGCGCACCCCTTTTACGATTTATTTTCAGTAAATTTACAGGGGCAATGTAACTACGCAATGTAACTACCGCGTACTGATCTAGCGATACCGAGGGCGGGAACGGGGAAATTTGAAACGAAATTTTGATTTTAACGGCGCAGCTTGCTGGCTCGCGGCAAAATTTAGCGGCGATTTTGGCGGGTTTGACGCTCAAATTTTGCGTTAAATTTAGGCGCGCTTGCCATTTTGCATTTTGACCCGTCTGGCGTCAAATTTTACAAAAATCATAAAATTTAGCAAATTTAAAGGATGAAATTTGAAATTTAAACCCCTTGCGCTAGCGGCTGTATTTTGCTTTGCGACCGACATGAATGCAGAGCTCGCGATAGAAGCGAATTCTATAAATTCCAAAACAACGAGCGGCGCGGAGCAAAATGTAGCGGACGCAAAAGACGTCAAAATTCAAAACGCGCATTTTAAAAGCGCAGATATCGCAGCGCACAGCATAAACTCATCGCAAAAAGCAACCCTCATCGACGAAGCGAAAAATTTTTACCGCGTGGACGAGCTGCTGTTTCGCAGCGCTCAGCTTGACGGGAGCGACGCCGCGAAACTGCACGAGCTGGGTATCAAAAGCATCGTAAATCTGCGCCATTTTAACAGAGGCGGCGACAAAAGGGCATTTGGGGATCAATTTTGGCTCGCAAATAAGCCGCTTCAAAGCCAGGAGTAAGCCCGCACAGATCGCGGACGTCTTGCGCACCATTCGCGAGCGCCAAAAGGAGGGCGCCGTGCTCGTGCACTGCTATCACGGAGCCGATCGCACGGGGCTTGTGGTGGCGATGTACCGCGTGATCTATCAGGGCTGGAGTCTGGACGCCGCGCGTAGCGAGATGATAGACGGCGGATACGGCTTTCACTCCATGTGGCAGGATATCGCAGGCTTTTTGACGCCGCAAAACGAAGCGCTCGTAAGAGCCGAGCTTGGAATTTAGGCGAAATTCTATTTTCTCGTCCGGTCAAGCGGCTTGAAATTTGCAAATTCGAAGCGTGTGAGCTTTATTTAACCAAAGCTTGTGCGGCTTAAATTCGACTAGAGCCCGCCGGCTTAAATTCGGCAGGCTTAAATTTAAAGGCAAACTACCGCGGCGAGTTATTGTGGCGGTGGGGGCATTTGCGGGCCGAACCGCGGCGAGCCTAAATTTAGGGCGACAGGGTTTTCGAGCTCGATAGATGGGCTCAAATTTAGCGCGCCGCTTGCGCGATAAAATTCGCACTTTAAAATTTCAAAAACATAGACTACGAATGATACATCACTTTGCGGATCTGCTAGATCGAAAGGACGATTACTGGGCGATGGTGCCCAACCGCGAGCGTTTCGCATTCGCGCTAAACGGCCCCGTGGCGGATAAGCAGAGCTTGCAGATCGCTACAATAGGGGCGGATACTCCTTTTTGGGAGCAGATTTTTTGAGTGTGGGGATCTGCAGGAGCTTACCCTGCATCTCCCAAGCAAGGAGCAGATCGCCGCGATATCTAGGCTTAGGCAGCTTAAGCGTCTGCGCATTACGAGAGTTCAAGTGAAGAATGCCAACTTTCTCGCCGAACTGCCGCTTTTGCAGGAGCTCGTTTTGGAATACGTCTCGGGATTTTGCGACCTTTCGCCTCTGCGCGAGCTGAAAAGCTTAAGATCGGCGCATTTTGAAAATTTACGCAGAGTGGGCGATTTTTCGGGACTTAGCGGCATAGCCTCGCTGCGGTATCTGTGTATCAACGGCACGCTGGATTGGGATCAGCCGATTGTAGATTTCGAGTTTCTCAAAGGCCTAACGGGCCTTGAAGTGCTAAAACTGACCTGGGTGAAGTGCAAGGCCCCATATCCGGCGCTCTTGCCGCTCGCCGCTCTTAAAAATCTAAAAAAGATAAGCCTGTATCCGCACGCCTTTGCGCTGGAGGAGTATGCGCTTGCACAGCTTATTTGCGAGGGCGTAGAGGGCGCGCAAATGCCGCTTGCGGTGGAGTTTAAAGATACAGGCTATGTATATTTTCTAGGGCGAGGCTCTGGATACACCAAAATGGGGGCGAAAAACGAGCTGCAAAGGCGCGCGGAGTTTGAGCAAAAATTTGAGACGTGCAAGCAAAAGGCGCGGGAAATTTTAAATTTATAGGTATCGCTCGTCAAAATTTTACTCTTTGCGGCGAGCTAAATTTAAAACCGTAAATTTCTAAAAAATATAGCAAAGAGATTGCAAGATAGTAAAATTCAGGTCGTAAAATTTTATGCATTTTTCTACTGAAAATTTTCATACTTTTTCAAATATGCGCTCACGCCGCCGCGCGTATCGCAACTAAAATCGGCTAAATTTTAAAAGCCCGATTTGCGCTTGCGGCGACGGGGCGCGTAAAACGCCGCAAATATCAGACAAAATATCCGTAAATTTAGCCGAAACGCAGTAAAATTTGAACGACAAATTTAGAAAAAGGAGCGATAGTGGAAAATTTATTGTTAGCGCAGCTGCGCGAGGCGCTACCGCAGGGCATGCGCGTGCCAAGCGAACTTGAGGCGCTTTATGCGTGGATCGAGGCAAACGGCTTTTATGACGACGCGGGCGGGCGCAGACGCGGCTATCTCTACCCGCAGGATCGGCTGCAGCAGAGCTGGAGCGACGATGAGCGCGAGGGCGGCACGGACATCGTATTTTTCACGGATGAGCCGAAAAATCGCGACGAGGAGCTAAGGTATTGGTTTTACGGCGAGGATCGCGAGCTTGCCGCGGAGATCAAGCAGAGGCTTTGCGTGTTCGCAGGCAGCGGCTCGGAGGGCTCGATGTGCGCGCTGTGGCTGGACGATGCGGGCGAGACGAAGATCGTACATATGGGCTCCGGCTCGGGCTCGACCATGACCTGCGTTTTGGCTCGCAGCGGGCTTGATTTTTTGCGATTGCTTGCGATCGGATACGATGAAATCTGCTGGGACGAGGATTTTAGCGCGCCGCCAAACAGCGAGGAGGACGACTTTATCGTGCATCCTAACCTGAAATTTCAGCAGTGGGTAACACAGACGTTTAAAACGACGATCCCGCAGACCGCGCTTGAGCTCATCACGCCCGCGCATTTGGACGACGAGAAGCCGAGCGATGAGTTTTTGATCTGGGTAAATCGCGTCGCAGAGTGAAATTTAAAGCGGCTTTTGCGCTGCTTAATGAAGTATTGCGGGGTTTGCTTTCACAGGCAACCTTGTGAAATTTAAGCTTTTGCTGGCTAATTTAAAGAGCGTAAATTTAATGGATATCTTTTGATTAAAATTTTAATGGTAGCGGTATCCATTTGGAAAAGCATTAATCATCTATTGCTATTTCTGCTGCTCTTAAAATTTTTAATAAATTTGCTCGATAGAATTTAACTCTTTTGCAATGTAACGGCGAAATTTCGTAGTGATCTGAAATACGGGTGCGATGTAAGTTGCTACGTCTTTAGGAATCCAAATAAAAATTTAGCTAAATTCCGCGTGGATGGGTTATATCAAAGCATGGAAATTCTGTCGGTTTATTAGCAAAGAACTGATTGAGACTAAATTCTAAAGCAGAAAAAACAAGGCTAAAAGCTTTTCGGTAGTTTTGGCGATAGGTTGTCTTTAAGTGTCGTATCAGAAAATTGTGACCGCAGCGACGCAGGCAGCGCGCGCAGAGTGAAAAAATGGCGCGAGCATCTGTATCGGCGTAGCGCTTTTTAGGCTTCGTATGAAAGATTTCATCCAAACGGATCCTGCTGTCAAATATCTACATAAATTACGGCGGATTTTTATCGAGGGCATGAGGGCGAGCCACAAGGCATATCCAGCGAATACGTCTTTGCAACTAGCTGCATGCAGGCATTTAAAGACGGAAAGTAAAAGCGAACAGGTTGAAATCTGAAAGCATTAATAGCTGTGCAATAGGCAAATTGCGCTCAGTGGCGAAGTGAGCGCAAACTTTTTGGCAGCTTTGAGCTATTTACACGTGCGCAGGGTGGCAGGCGCTACTTTGCTTTAAATCTCTTTTTGGATCTTGGGTTTGCACTCGCAGAGCAAGCAAGCACTAAGCAGCTAGGCGTGGAGGTATCGTATTTTGCACCGCTTTCGCAGTAGTTCTCTTTGATACCTGCCAGCTGACACGTTTTCTAGCAAGATGAGTGATTGTTGTTTTGACATTAATGAGGATGAGCTTGGCGGGCGCATAGACAGCATATACAAGCTCAGTAGCGGTAAGCGCGTAGTTCGCAGCGTTTTATGAATTTAGCAGAGAGTTTGAAGTAGTGCTACGGCGGGCATGCATAGTTTTTTAGCGCTTTGTGGAAATTTAAGACGAGCGTTATTGCGAGCTGGTGCAAATTTTTAGGTAAAATTTTATGCTCACTGATTTTTATATGGCTGCACTAAAGCATACTTCATACGGCAATTTCGTATAAATTTTAACGTAAATTTTGCCCTCTTAGGAAGGGGGAGCAAAATTTTACGATCAAAAGGGCGTGGGATTATGTCAGCAGGTTGCGTGTGCAACGCAAAAATAGCGATGCAGGAAGCGTGCCAAGCAGTGCGGATGAAAAGAGACGATCTTCATCCGTCACTTTTTAAAATAAAATTTTGCGACTAAAAAGGCGATTGTGCCTTTGTAAATTTTAAAATTTTGCTAAAAATTCTTCGTATTTTTCTGCACTTTTTGCGATATATTCGCTATCTGGATGAAATGAAAATCCATAGCCGAAGTGGCACGGCAGCAGTTTAGCACCCGTAAAATTCATAGCGCATTTAAAAGGTGTGATAACTTCTTCTATGCAAAATCCGATCGTGCCGTCTTTTTTATAGTTATTTTGCTCGTCGCCTATAGTGATCGCTAGGGAGAATTCTTTACCTTTCAGCCTGCCGCCGGTGCTGCCGTAAGCCCAGCCGTAGGCGAATACATCGT
>CAURFS010000032.1:0-11619 GCA_963523845.1 uncultured Campylobacter sp.
GCACTGCGCCGTGGGGATCGGCGTTGCCGCCGCTTGTTACGTTCGTGCTAAAGAGCTTGAGAAATGAGATCGCAAGCGTCAGTAAAAGACCGATCTCAAGCACGATTTCTGGCGAGTATTTTACGATGAAGCCCGATATGCTCGCGCCGCACAGCCCTCCGAGCCCCACCGCGATGCCGCTATCTAGGCGAAGCTTGCCCGCGCGGTAGTTCAGATATGAGCCAAAAAGCGAGACGATGAACATCTGCATCACCGAGATGCCCGCGGCGGTCTTGACGTCGTATCCCAGAGCCATCATCACGGGCATTACGACCGTGCCGCCACCGATACCGAAAAAGCCCGATATGAAGCCCACGACGACGCCGACAAAGGGGAGTTCTAGCATTTTTGATCCTTAAAAATTTGAAGCGAAGTTTATAGCTTTAAAATTTAAAGCTTGCTAAATTTACGAAATTTTGGATTTAGGAGCGGGGATTTGCGGGATTTCGGTTTGAAATTTTATCTGGAATTGACTTGACTTGAAAGTTTACAAGCGGAATTTTGGCTCGAAATTTCAGTGCGCGATTTGCAAAATTTTAAAATTTACGGGATTTTAAGGTGTGGAATTTCGGCTTGAAATTTTATGCAAATTAGCCCGCCTGCGTTTGTTCGTATTGCGGCTTGGCAGCGGATTTTAAAATTCTGCGCCCAGACTGCGGCGGTTTAGCGTAAATTTTAGATAAAATTTCACGTTTTAATCGCAACGCAGTATTTTTTGCCGCGATTAAATTTCGATGGAATTCTATCGCGGCAAAATTCCGCACGGTAAAATTTCAGTCAAAATTCTACGGTGAAATTTCAGCGCTTTGTGTATTAAAAATTGCCGCAAAATCGGTGCAAAGTCACGACAAGATCGGCGTAAAATTTTATGCGGAGCGGGCAAACGCAAAGAGCGTAAATTTTACTCTGAAAAATCCTTGCGGTAAAATTTCACCGCCAGAAGCTCGTTCAAAGCCCGCCAAAAGAGTGCCAAAAGACTAAAAAGCCGCCGCCGCAAATCCTCACGATGAAATTCCGCCCGCAAATTTTTCCGGGCAGAATTGCTTTGGATGGGTCGGGATTTGGACTCGCGGCAAATTTTCCGAGCTAAATTTTACGCAAAAATATGCATTAGACCTGCAAAATTTATCGTAAATTTCCCCGGACGGAATTTCTTTGCACCTTATGAAATTTCCAGCACGATCTCCTTTTTTAGCCCGATCTGTTTGATCTCTAGCACGGAAGCGCCGCCCAAGTGCAGCGCAAGCACCTCAGCCTCGCTGCAAGCGCCTGCTAGGGCTATTTCGCGCAACACCTTACCGCGCCAGGCTTTGGCGTAGTGGCTCAGCACCTTGCCGCCTTTGATGAAACTAAAACTCAAATATTCGCGCTTCATCTCATAAAATTTTTCGTAAAATCCCGCGCGCAGATCCACGACGCACTCATCCGCCAGATACCGATCCAGCGCGGTGGAGAAGCTATCGCGATAAAATTTCGCCGCGTCTATGCCGCCGAATTTCTCGCCCTGCTTGAGCTTGTAGTTCGGTAGCGCGTCGCCGCCCAGCACGGGGCCGAAAAGGTTTGAAAAAATTATCGTGTTTCGCTCCGCAAACTCCTGCGCACCGGGGCTTAGCGACGCGTAGCCTAGGGCGCGATACGCGGTGCCCGTGTAGCGCAAAAGCGCCTTCGCGCAGCCTTTTTCAAAGATATTTTCGCGCAGGGCCGCGTCCCATTTTTTCAGCCCGAAAAGCTTGCAAAGCTCCGCCTCGCTCGCTCGCTCCGTAAAATCTGCGTAGGCGCGCAGCATCTGCAGGCGCTTTTCGTAAAGATCTGCAAAGATGAAATTTCGCTCGCAAATGCGCGTATCGCCGCCCAGCTCGCTTTTCATCTCGCTTGGGGAAAATAAAATTTTCATACGTTCTCCTTGAAATTTGCTCATTTTACTAAAATTTTGCTTGTATTCAAGCCCGCCCAGGCTCGCGCCGCCCGCTCAAATTTAAGCTAAGCAGCGTATAATGGCGCTAAAAATTCCAAGGACGAAAATGCTTTTAGAAGAGCCGCTGTTTTACTACCGCGAAATTTTAAAGACGCATCCGCAAAGCTACCTCGCAGAGGACGACGCTCAGGTCATCATCGGCATCGATTGCGATTATTTCGACGGATTTAAGATGAGCTTTGAGGCGCTAAAGCTTAAATTTGATGAGGTAAAGGGCGCAAAAGAGGGCGCAAGCGAGTTTAAAAACGCGAGCTTTGCAGGACTTTTCGGCGTTTTGGGCTACAACATCGTGCGCGCGTTTGAAAATATCGGCGCGCCGAAGCAGGCGCTGTATGACTTCCCGCCGTTTTTTTACGCCGACGCCGCAAACTACCTGCACTACGATAAAATCAGCAAAATTTACGATTTTTACGGCAAAGACGCCGAAATTTACGAAAGTCTGCGCGGGCTTAGCTCGCAGGCTTCACAACAGGTCGCCGTCGAAACAGCAGCTGCGCCCCAGAGCGCCGTAAGAACGGACGCCGCGATAAAAAGCGAGGTAAAATTGCAAAACGCGGCGAAACCCGCGCCGCAGAAAAAAGAGCTTAAATTTAAAATTTTAACCGATCTTGGCGCCGAGGAGTCGCATTTTAGCGCGATGGTCGAAGTCGCGAAAGAAAAGATAAAAAGCGGCGACGTTTTTCAGGTCGTGCTGGGCGAAATTTTAAAAATCGGCACGAATCTGGGTAGTCTGGAGTTTTACGAGCGACTCAAAAAGAACAATCCAAGCCCCTATATGTTTCACTTCCCGACGCCGTACGGCTGCGTCGCGGGCTCAAGCCCCGAGCTCATTATGGAGATCAAAAAGGACGAAATTTTCGTCGCTCCCATCGCGGGCACGCGCAGCAGAGGCGCGAATGCCGAAGCGGACGCAGCGCTCGAGCGCGAGCTTTTAAGCGACGAAAAGGAGCTTGCGGAGCATCGGATGCTGATTGATCTAGCTCGCAACGACATCGGCAAATTCGCCGCGCCCGCCTCGGTACGGGTGCAAAACGCGATGCGCGTCGTGCGCTACGAAAGCGTGATGCACATCGTAAGCGAGGTTTACGGCACCAAGCCGCGCGGGGTAAGCGCGTTTGAGGTGCTTAGCACGATCTTCCCTGCGGGCACGCTAAGCGGTAGCCCGAAGATCCGCGCGATGCAGATCATAAACGAGCTGGAGCGCTACGAGCGCGGCATATACGGCGGCGGAATCGGATTTTGGCGCTTTAGCGGCGACGTGATGCAGGCGATCTTGATTCGCTCGGCGATCTTCGTAAATCGCGGCGGGCAAAATGCCTGCTCGGACGAGAACTCTAAGCGAAATTCCAATTTAAATTTAAACTCTGCTTGCGGCGAGGAGAAGTCCGAGATGGCGGAGCTTTGCGATTTCGCAGCGCAAAAGGGCGGTGGCGAGGCGCAAAATTTACCGGCTCGCGCAAGCAAACGCGACGCGACGTTAAATTTAAAAGCTTGCGCAGGCGGCGGGG
This sequence comes from uncultured Campylobacter sp., assembly GCA_963523845.1. Lineage (GTDB taxonomy): Bacteria > Campylobacterota > Campylobacteria > Campylobacterales > Campylobacteraceae > Campylobacter_B. The sequence continues at coordinate 3,523 of CAURFS010000032.1, forward strand.
CGCTAAATTTAGAGAGCGAGCCGAGCTTTAGCCGCGCGATGCGGTTTGAAGCTGCCAAATTTAACGCGGAAAATTTTGGCTGCGAAATGCTAAGTAATCTCGTATTTATTGGAGCGGGCGCAGGTATCGTTTACGACAGCTCGCCAAAGAGCGAATACGCGGAGATCTGCAAAAAGCGCAAAAGCCCGCTCAAGGCGATCGAGGAGCTATGCGAGGAAGTTTAGACGCTTTAAATTTAGCTAGCCGGGCGCACCGCTTTTCGGTGCGAGTTTGATTCGGCTAAATTTAATAGCGGCTTCGGCGTAAGGACGTTAAATTTAACGGCTAGCTTCATTCGGCGCCGCAATGCCGAGATACATATCGGCTGCAAAGCAGCGTAACGTCGCAGCTGATATAGTAATGCCGCAGCTGCGAGCGGAATTTTAATTTAGCCCGCAAGAGGCACTAAAACGGCGCTAAATTTAGCCGCCGCAAAGCGGTTAAATTTAAACTATTTAGAATTTTAAAGAGGCGCAAACGCCCTAAAAAAGGATAAAATTTTGATTTTAATGATAGATAATTACGACAGCTTCGTTTTTAATATTTATCAATACATTTTGGAGCTAAGCGACGAGGAGGTGCGATACTTCCGCAACGACGAGATAACGCTGCAGCAGGTGCGCGAGCTTGCCCCGTCGCACATAATCCTAAGCCCCGGGCCAAATCATCCAAAAGACAGCGGCGTCTGCCTGGATATTTTGCGCGCGGATCTGGACGTGCCGATTTTGGGCGTGTGCCTTGGGCATCAGGCGATCGGATATGCGGCGGGCGCGGAGATAAAGCAGCTGGAGGTGCCGCTACACGGCAAGAGCTCGGCGATCGAAATTTTCAATGACGGCGTGCTTTTTGGCGGGCTGCCGCGAAAATTTGAAGTGATGCGCTACCACTCGCTTTATGTGGACGAAGCTACGCTGCCGCGCGAGTTTGAAATTTTAGCAAAGAGCGAAAACGACGGCATTATAATGGCGATGAAGCACCGAAGCAAGCCTGTTTTCGGCATTCAATTTCATCCCGAGAGCTTTTTTACCCAATACGGCAAAAAGATCATCGAAAATTTCATCAATTACGGCAAAAAGATAATTTTAAAGGAGAAACTCGTGGTAAATTTCGCCCCGTTTATGTTGAAGCTACAAAAGGGCTTCCCGCTAGATAGCGACGATTATGCGGTCATTTGTAAGGCGCTTTATGAGCAGGATTACGACATCGTGCAGCTTGCGGGGCTGCTCGTGCTCATCAGCGAAAAATCGCTCTATCCAAGCAGCCTCACGGCGCTCGTGCGCAGTATATTAAAATACTCGATCACCTACGACGATCCGAGCCCGATGTTTGACATCGTAGGCACGGGCGGCGATAGGCTAAAGACGATCAATATCTCCACGACCGTGGCCTTTATCGCGGCGAGCTTCGGCGTGCGCGTCGCCAAGCACGGCAACCGCGCGATCACCAGCAGATCGGGCAGCTCCGATGCGCTGGACGCTCTAGGCGTGCCGCTACTTAGCGATCTGGCGCAGATTAGAGCGCTGCTAGATCGCACGGGGCTGGCGTTTTTTCACGCGCCGTTTTTTCACAAAATCACTGCCGAGGTCAAAGAGGTTCGCAACCGCCTAAAAATCGGCACCGTCTTTAATATAATGGGGCCGCTTCTAAATCCGAATTTGAGCCTAAGCAATCAGATCGTGGGCAATTATCTGGAGGAAGTAAACGGACTAATCGCCGAAACGCTGATGATTTTGGGGCGCAAGCACGCTCTGGTGGTACACGGAATGGACGGTATGGACGAGATCAGCCTGTGCGATGAGACGCTAATCCACGAGGTCAAGGACGGCAAAATTTTAGAATACCGCGTAAATCCCGAGCAGTTCGGCTTTGCTCGGGCATTTCACGGCGATATAGAAGGCGGCGACGGCGAGGCTAACGCCGAAACTTTAAAGCAAATTTTAAAAGGCGAGCTTAGCGGGCCAAAATTTGACATCGTCGTGCTAAACGCGATGTTTGCGCTATACTGCGCGGATATCGTAGCAAGCCCCGTGGAGGCTAAGCCGCTCATTTTAGAGGCGATCAAATCGGGCAAAACGTGGGAATTTTACGAAAACTACGTAGGGGCGAGAGCTTAGATGGCTAGCGGCGAAAAGAGGGAGTTTTTAAGCGAGCAGCTCATCAGCTATCTGGGCAACAAGCGCTCGCTGCTAGCGCCGATAGAGCGGGCGATCTGCGAGATTAAGGCGGAGCTTGGGCAGGGTAAAATCAGCTTCGCGGACGTTTTTAGCGGCAGCGGCATCGTCGCGCGCCTGGCTAAAGCGCACTCAAATCTCGTGATCGCAAACGATCTGGAGGGCTACTCGCGCGCGATAAACTCCTGCTATCTTTCAAATTTCAGCGACGAGCTGTGGCGGGATTTGAACGAGCTGCATGCTGAAATTTTAAGAAATTTTACGCCGAAGGAGAGCTTTTTTAGCGAGCTGTACGCGCCGAAGGACGATGAGGATATCAAGGCGGGCGAGCGCGCTTTTTACACGCGCCGAAACGCCCTAATTTTGGGCGGGCTTTGCGAGCAGATTAGCAAAATCCCGCAAAAATTTCGCGATTTTTTCACCGCGCCGCTGCTTAGCGAGGCGAGCATCCACTCAAACACGGGCGGCGTTTTTAAGGGCTTTTACAAGGACAAAGTGGGCGTGGGCAAGTTCGGCGGCAGCGGCGAAAACGCGCTAGCCCGCATAATGGGCGAAATTTCCCTGCGCCTGCCGGTGCTTTCAAATTTCGCCTGCGAAAGCGCGGTCTTTCAAGAGGACGCCGCGCGCTTTGCACAGAGCGCGCGCGAGCGCTTTTCGCAGCTTGATGTCGCGTATTTCGACCCCCCTTACAATCAGCATCCCTACGGCTCGAACTATTTCATGCTAAATTTGATCACGGATTTTATAAACGAGGGCAAGCGCCCAAATGCTGCGGGGCTTAGTAGGGTCTCTGGGATCCCCGCAGACTGGAACCGCTCGGCTTATAATAAAAAATCAAGCGCCGCGGAGGAATTTTTCGCGCTGCTGGCGGAATTTCCGGCGAAATTTTTAATAATCTCTTTTAATTCCGAGGGCTTTATCTCTAAGGCGGAATTTTTAAAAAACCTCGCGCACATCGGCTCCGTGCGCACGATAGCGATCCGCTATCCGACCTACCGCGCGAGCAGAAATTTAAACGCGCGTGAGCTTTACGTGACGGAATTTTTATATGTCGTACAAAAGTAAGATCAAAATTTGCGGCATCAAAAGCGCCGCCGAAGCCCGCGCCGTGCTGGCGTGCAGCTCGGCTTTATACGCAAATTTAGAGCACGCGGACGATGCTAAAAATTTACTGCAATCGGGCGGCGAAAGCTCGATGAAAACTCCTAATTTTTGCGGCGAAAATTCTAGGCGGAATTTTAATTCAGACGCCGAGAATTTTGCGCGAAATTTCAATTCTGACGGCCAAAATTTCGCGCAAAATTTTAATCAGAGCGGCGAGAATTCCGCATGCCGCACGCAAGATCACGCAAATTTTACGTGCGAGCAGAATTGTGATTGTGATAAAAATTTTGGCAGCGGTTCGCGAAGCCAGGGCGACGACTCGGGCGTGCGCGTGGAATTTTTAGGCGTGATATTCGTATCAAGCTCCAAGCGCCGCGTGAGTATAGATACAGCGCGCGAGATTGCACGCATCGCGCATGAAAACGGCGCAAAGTGCGTCGGAGTTTTTGCTTTGAGCTCTGAAAAACACAGCGTCGCCGCCTGCAAAAATTTGAGCGACAAAACTCGCGGCGATAAAATTTGCAAAGATAAAATTTACGCGAGCAAGAGCGGCGGCGTAGAATTTTACGAAGCCGCGGAATTCTGCGAAAAGCAGCGCGACGATTTGAGCGTAAATTTAAACGCAAACTGCGCTGTGTCCGTCTCGGTAAAAGATTTAAATTCTGAAATTTTAGATACGGAAGCTCTAAGCGAGGAGCAAATTTTAAAAATTTGCGAGGCTTGCAAGCTAGACTGCGCTCAGATTTACGGACGCATAAGCGCGGATTTCAAAGCGCACCTCAACGCGGCGGGCGTAGAGGCGTGGCAGGTGCTAAGCATCGGCGCTGAAATGCCGCCGCTTGAGGGCTTGAGCTTCGATCGGATCTTATTCGATGCCAAAGGAGTGAGCTTGGGCGGTAACGGCGTGAGCTTCGACTGGGATCTGCTGCGACGCGCTGGGCTTGGCTACCAAGGACGAGACGGCGCAACGAGCGATGAAAAAAACTGCGCGGGCAACACAATGCAAAGCACAGACGACGCAAGAGACGATTTTGAGCGCAATTCAATCTGTGAGAATCTCGGCGAGGAAAAATTTTACGCAGAGTGTGTCGGAAACAGCGGCACAAAGCCCATAGAAAGCGACAATCACCGTGCCGCTAATGACGACGAGGCCAGCAGAATTGTGCGTGATGTCGCCCGATCAAGCGAGGCAAAACCTGCAATAGAAAATTATGGCTGCGATGCAAAGAATAGCGAGGAGTGCGGAGCCAGTGCGTGTACTGCTACTCAGTCAAACAATATAGAGCCCGCGAAGGAGGGCTCCGATCATTGCGGCGCAAACGACTATGAGGCGGGCGCGCCAAATATTGCGAATGACGGCGGCGAAGTAGGCAAGTTAGGTGCCGCAAAGGATGATAGCGCGGATAAGTGTAGCACCGCTTCCAAAGGCGGCGCGATCTCTTTTATTCTCGCAGGCGGTATCGGTGCGCAAAATATACTTGAAGCGCTCGCGCTGAGCCCCTACGCTATCGATCTAAACAGCTGCGTGGAGGATGCGCGAGGCATCAAAGATCCGCAAAAGATAAGCGAAATTTTGCGAACAATCGAAAGCGCGGACGGCGCGGCAGACTGAACTCGCTGCGACCTTGCCGGTATAGCACATACCGCCTTGCTGATACGCGCATCGTAGACAGCCGAGAATAAAATAAGATTATCTCACCGCATGCGACTATGTATCATTCTGTTCAAATTTATCCGTCGTTCTTTTTGTTTGCGCGCAAAGAACGCAGCGCAATTTATTTACGCTATTTGCGTGGTGCTCGGTACTGATAAATCAGCACTTGAATCTATGCTTTTCAGACAAATTTATCCGCACAAATTTCGATCGCTTAAGTGATTTATTCTCTTTAATTAATTTATGGCTATGTACTAATAGGTGGTTAATTTCTATACCACGCAGATTTTTTAGGCAGCATATTTTTAAATTTAAAGTAATTGCGCCGTATTTATCTGGCGTCTCTTACCGATACTTTTGTCTCGCGCTAATAAGATCTTGCACTTGGCATCGTTAAAGGCTAACACGTCGACGTGAGCATTCTCGCAATCAAAAATTCTCTTGCTAACGACACTTTTGGCGATCACTTTCGTGTCGGCGTTTAGATTGTAAATTTTACTCATTTTTCGCCCTTTCATAAAATTTACAAGGCATTGTAGCGAAAATAGTTTTAGGTTTTGTTGATAGGGGTTATCTTTTTATATCAAATATAACGGTATTTGCTTGATCACTTAAAAATTTTTAACCCTTTAAATTACAGTAAGTCTACTCTCTTGCTCAATTTCCATTAGCAAATTCTATTTAAAATGCACATATTAATCTACTTAAATATAGTGCCATTTGCCTAAATATCTGGTGTATGTGTATTTTTTATTTGATCTAAGATTTCTTCAGAAAATTTTGCATATTGGCTAGATGTATAGGGAAACCTATTTTTTGAAAAGTCGATTTTCAGTTTTGAGAAAAGATTGTCATAGTGATCAAAATTACAAATTCCTTCCATATTTATAAGTTTATTGTATGCAATAATAAAACCGTTCAAAGATATGACGGATAGTAGTTTAGAATCTATATCATCCCATTCTTTTTTAAAATTTTTTTTAATAGCTTTAAAGTATGTTACAATATTTTCTTTGCAAAAATTCTTATATTCTTCCAATGCGTTATCATTCATATTTTGCAATGCATTCTTATCTCCCTTCCAGAATGAATATAAATTTTTCTTTTCACCAGGAGTAATGGTTATTAGATAACGTAAAGCATATTTAATTATTGATGCTATTTTAATTTTTCCATTATCTAATAATGACATCTCAAACTTATTTAAAAATATCTGTTCCTTATTAAGTTTTTCTATTATTGATCTTGCCAATCCAAGATCAGATATTGGGTCTTTAACCATTCTTATATGAAGTAAAACATCTGGACTAACTGATTTTGCATTAAAATTAATATCTAAAAAAATTTCACTTTGTATTTTTATCTTTTCTATATCAGACATTCCTTTTGGAAAAATAAGTCCAGTTACTAAAAGATGAAGTTTCTTTCTTATTTCGGACATCTTGGTCTCGTCTTTATCGTTTTCTCCTCCTTCATGATGAGCATATATTCTATGCTGTCCATCAATAACACAAATGCTATTCATGCGATCAGGAATGGTCATATTGCATACAAGGTGCTCCTTGCCAATGTTCTCAAGATCAATTACCTTATTTTCTTTAGGACTATGAAATTCAACATCATCTGGTAAGGCCACTATTATATTATTATAAAACGCCTCTTTTTTCTTTAGTAGAAATTTTCTTATATCTTTAATTTTTTGTTCTTGAATTAAGCGTTGATATAGTAAACTAGAGTCCTCCCAGTTATCTTTCCTTAACACATATGAGTTTTTAATTAGCATATCCGCAGACATCATAAAGGATACCTTTTTTACCTTATTATTAATTCCAGTAGTATACTCTGGACTAATTATGGTTGCCGATATTTTTTTGCTACTTTCTGTTTGGTCAATACCAATATTTTTATTAGTCAAGTCTAAAAATTTAAAAATCTCATATTTAATTGATCTTTTAATACATTTTGCCATCTTATAAAAATAGGTCAAAACACTAGGCTCTACAAATTTTAATTTCTGGAACAATCTATAATCACTCTCAGTAAAATTAAGCTCTTCTTTGGAAAAATATAAAAATTTTACTTCACGTAAATCTAGATCACATTCTGATATGATATCTTGATAGTCTGAGAATTTATCGTATAGCCATTTATAAAAACTTGAGAAATTTTTATCTATTTCATCAAAAGCTTCTTTTTTATTTCTTGCATGATCTTTTATATTATCAGTTTTAGTCATTGTATCTTCACATATCAACATTATATTTTTATACAAAAGAACAAAATCTATCTCAATTATTCTGTCTCCTATCTTTATATGCTGATTTTCTGTATTTATATAGGTGAAGCCAGCCATATTAAAAATATACTTTATTTTATTTCTAAATTTAATCTTTTTTGTTTTGTCTACTTTTTCTAGTTTTTCTCGTTCTGACAAAATTTTCTTTTGTTTATTAACTTTTTGTTTTACTTCTTTAGTCATTTTGCAACCTCTCCTCTGATTATACTAAATTCCTCCGGCAACTTGGCAACCAAACTATTTTTATCTGGTTTCATTACAGGGACATCCTCTCTAACTTTAGCCACTCCATTGATAGCATCTTTAATACGATTTTTAGCAATATTAAAATATTCTTTTTGTATTTCAGACCCTATAAATTTTCTATTTTCCAATATGGAAGCTACCCCTGAAGTTCCAGAGCCCATAAAAGGGTCAAATACTATTCCATTTGTTGGAGTTAACGCCTTAATTAGTCTTTGTGGTATTGCTATTGGAAACTGACAAGGATGCTCAGTCTTTTCAACATGATTAGCCTTGACATTAGGTATATCCCAAACATCAGATGGATTTTTGCCTAATGGATTTCCACTAAATTTTCCCTTATTTTTTCCTTTATAGTAACGTTTTCCTGGATATTTTTGTGGAATACGAATACAATCTAAATTAAAACTATACTCTTTTCCTTTCGTAAACCACAATATAGTCTCATGTCTCCCGCTAAAACGTCTTGAACTATTTAGACCGTGTCCAAATGTCCAAATTATTCTATTTCTTAAAACTAGCGGATGTTTGCATTTTTTACTATTTTCTACAAAGATTTGATAAATATAAAGGCTCAAGATAAGTTAAAA
>CAURFS010000033.1:0-11538 GCA_963523845.1 uncultured Campylobacter sp.
GTGCTAGGTCTTGCGGGCGCGATGCTTAGCGGTCTGATCGGCTTTGTGTATTTTTTGCAGAAAGGCCTTAGCATAGACGATCCCGAAAAAATTTTCCTAGAGCTCGGTAAAATTTTCTTTCACCCATTTATCCTAGGCGTGATAATCTCTGCGGTGCTGGCGGCGATTATGAGCACCATCTCAAGCCAGCTTTTGGTAAGCGCGAGCGCGGTTACGAAGGATTTTATCTTCGCGTTTTATAAAAAAGAGGTGAGCGAGCGCACGCAGACGCTAAGCAGCCGCATCGCCGTCGTGATCATCGCCGCGCTCGCCGCGATCTTGGCGTTCGGCTCAAACGATACGGTGCTAAACGTCGTCGGAAACGCTTGGGCGGGATTTGGCGCGAGTTTTGGAGCGGTGCTGCTTTTCAGCCTGTATTCTAAAAAGATGAGCGCGCTCTCGGCTCTAGTAGGCATGCTAGTAGGCGGCATCACTGTTATTTGCTGGATATTATCGGGGCTTTCGGCCCTCGTTTACGAGCTGCTGCCGGGCTTTTGCTTTTCGGCGCTTGCGATACTGCTCGTAAATCGCTACAACTCCGTGCTCGATAAGATGGCGGATGAGCCTAATGCCGCGCAAATTTCGCAGGAATTTGAAAAGATGAAAGAGCAGAGTCTGGGAAGTAAAAATGGCTAACGTAAAGTGCCCGCACTGCGGCTCGCAGATCGATATTGACGAGGCGCTACAGCGCGATATCAAGGCTAAATTTGAAGATGAAATTTTACAACAGAAGCGAAAGTGGCAGCAGCAGCAAAACGAAGCCACGCTTAAATTTGAAGCCGAGATCGCCGCTAAGCGCGAGGAGTATGCTAAGCATCTGGCTCAGCTGCAAGCGAAGGAAAACGCCTTCGATCAGCGCGTAAAAGCGGCGACCGATTCCGCGCTAAATAGCGAGCGGGAGAAAATTTTAGCGCTTGCAAGATCTCAGATCGAGAGCGAAAACGCGGCGAAATTTGAAATTTTACAAAAGGAGCTGCAAGAAAAATCACAAAGAATTTCCGAGCTAAATTTAATAAAGGCCGAAATGGAGGCGCAAAAGCGTAAATTTAGCGAGCTTGAAGCCGAAAACAAAGCCAAATCCGAGATCGAGCTAACCAACCGCGTAAACCAAGAGCGCGAGCGGCTTTCGAAACAAATTTCGCAGGAAAACGAGCTGAAATTCCGCCAAAAGGATGAGCAGATCCAAAGTCTAATCGGCCAAATAAATGAGCTTAAGCGCCGCTCGGAGGTGGGCTCGCAGCAGCTTCAGGGCGAGGTGCAGGAGCTCGCGCTGCAGGAGTATTTGCGGCTAAACTTTCCTTTGGACGAGATAGATGATGTCAAAAAGGGCGCGCGCGGCGCAGACTGCGTGCAGATGGTGCATACGAGGGAGTTTACGGGCTGCGGTAAAATTTTATACGAGAGCAAGCGCACGAAAAGCTTCGAGCCCAAATGGATCGACAAACTCAAAGACGATATGATAGGCGAGGGCGCGCAGATCGGCGTTATCGTAACCGAGCAGATGCCGCCTCACAGCCCTAGGCTGCACCAAGCGCCGAGCGATGCTAGCATCTGGATCTGTTCGTTTGAGGAATTTAAGGGGCTTTGCGCCGTCTTGCGCGAACATGTCGTGGCGCTTGCGTTTGCCAAAAGATCGGGGCAAAATCAAGATAGCAAAACGGCGATGCTCTACGACTATCTGACCTCGCCTGAGTTTGCCAATCAGATAAAGACGATCGTTTCGGCATTCGTCGGCATGCAGGAGAGCCTAAATAAGGAGCGCAACGCGATGGAGCGCATCTGGAAACAGCGCGAAAAGCAGATCGCGCGTGCGCGAGACGGCGCGATCGCGATGCACGCAAGCATCAGAAGTATCGCCGGAAACGGCGTAGCGCAGCTAGAGGATGTCGATGAAATTTTAAGCCTCGAAGCGATCGCGGCAGAGAGCGAAGCGGAGGATTAGGCTAGCATCGGCTCAGATAGGCTCGGCTCTGCGCGGCGCGAAGCTAGAATTTGCATAGTAGCATAACGCCAGGCTTCGAGACGGCGTGAGATTAAAATTTTGTAAAATAAATGCGGTAGCGTCTATGGTAGAGCGGCATTAGAAGTTTGCAAAGTAGTGCGACGCTAGGCTTTTGAAATTTTGCAGCGTGATAATTTTTGCGAAGCAACGTATATGCAGAATTTTAAGGGCGCGAGTAAAAAATCCGCTAGTAACGTGCCGCGAGATTTTGCCGCGCACGGATTTGTCAAGCTTTGAGACTTAGCAAGCGATACAATCCCGCTTTTCAAGCGTGAAATTTTGCCGTTTTTGAATACGGCGTCGCCGTACCGGTTTTAGTTAAACTTTGTGCCGTAGGGTTTTTTGGAATTTGCTACAAGCTCTTCGCTAAAGTTCGTCTTAAGGGCTTCCGTTAAAATTTATGCTGCGAAACTTCGCGCCAAATTTAAAGGTAAGACCTTCCCATCAAAGCTCGCGTCAAAATCCATATCAAAATTCGTGGCAGAATTTTAAAATTTCGCTTTACCGCGCCGTGAAAATTCTAAAATTTTGGTTCGCAAAATTCATAAAAATTTATAAAATTTTTCAAAATTCTATCATCAAAATTTTAAAATTCCTAACCTTTTCAAAATAAATTTTAAATTTCGCAAACTCCCTTGCCATAGCCATTTGCGTGGCAAAATTTTATCGCGCAAAAGCGCTTGTTACCAATCGTTAACCCCCCCCCCCCCCCTATCATTCCGCAGTTGTTTTGCGTACGGTGGTTTGCATGCATAAGACTCGTTTTGTACGCCGTAGCCGCAGGTGCAGTTGCGCCGCGCGCAGTGTGCACCTTGGCATCTCTTAGCGCTTTGCTGCGCCATAGTATTTCGGCGCATCCTTCCGCGCGAGTTGCGAAAATACTCTACAAAACGGGTGAGAGAGGCTGTGTGAGCTGTCTGAGGTAGACGGCTCGCTTGATTTGCATAATTTATAAAGAGGTAAAATATGCGTATCTTAGGTAACATTATTTGGTTTTTTATGGCTGGTTGGATCTTGGCTATCTTAACTTATTTGTCGGATTTGATCCTTACCATTTTAGTCGTGATCGCTCCCGTGGGGTTAGGTCTTATGAAATACGGCAAATTCTTATTTTTGCCCTTTACGCACGATATGGTGCGCAAAAAGAAAGGCTCGATAACCGACGCGGTGCATATGACGTATCAGACTTACGCGAATATCGTTAAGGTCATTTACATCATAGTTTTTGGTATTTGGCTTTTTATCGGTGGAATTTTTACGGTTATAGGTCAGTTTATCACTATCATCGGAATTCCGTGCGCTATCGTGCTTGCTAAGTCTCTAGGCACTATCTTTAATCCCGTAGATAAGGTTTGCATCAGCCACGATTTAGCTGAGGAGCTAAGACGTAGAGTGGCTGCGGCTAAAGCGGACGAGATAAGCGGAGTGCAGCAAAGCGCAGCCGCAGAGTCGTTACAAAACTGCGAATACGACGTAACGCCTCAGAAGCTATCTGTAGTGACGATAGTAGCTACGGTATGTAGCGTGGTGCTTGTTTTGCTCGCAGCAGCGGTTGTGCTACCGAGAGTGAACTTATTGGCTACTAGGGAGGATGCGGAGATTTCTAAGTTGACGACAAATTTAATGACTGCTGAGATTGATATAAGGACCTATAATATGGGATATGGAAAATTCTCATCCGATCTTTCGGCTATGACGAATGTTCCTTTAATATCTAACGGAGTGAATTCGGCGTATCTAATGGGCGCGAATATCTACAAATGCTTCGTAATCAGCGTGGATAACAAAAAGAAAACGATCACTATCGAAAAAGGGCCCGATGCCGAAAATAATATCTGCCGTGGAGCATATGAATATTCACATGTCGTCAAGATGTTATCAGCGCCTATCCCAGTGAAAACTTATTGGCTCACGCGATTTAAGAGTGGATTAGATTATGGCGGCGGATTTAAGAGCCCTGAAATTTTATATAAAATTTCGTCTTAAATTTATGCCGCCTTGTGCGTACTAAAGTGATCTGATCGGAAATCAGATAAAGTCGCGCGCTCTGGCGTGAAATTTAGCCACTATTTGGGTGGGTCTAAGTTTCATAAAATTCCGCGGTTAGAATTTTAACGCCGTTTTAAGATTATTTTTGTAAAATCACATTTCTTTTTCACCGCTGGCGGGCTCATAGCTCAGTTGGTTAGAGCATCCGGCTCATAACCGGATGGTCCTAGGTTCAAGTCCTAGTGAGCCCACCACCACAAAATTTTTTGCTTTTCACTACATCAAAATCCGCAAAATTCTATAAATTTCATGCGTCGTTTTCCCTTTGAAATTCCGCTTCATAACTTCAAAAGACAAAGCCTGCCGCATAATTTCAGCTTTAAAATTTGGTTAAGCTCGCGATTGAATTTTCAAATTTAACTTTCATTTGGCGACCGATTAAATTTTATTTTATGCCAAGTTGCGGTAGAATTCCGTTAAAATTCTTAGTGCGGGGAGATGTCCATGTCAGAAAATCAAACGAAAAAAGGCGGAATTTTAGCCTTTTATTTTAACTCAAGCTTGCTTTGGCGCATCATTATCGCTTTAGTGTTGGGCTCTGCGATCGGTATGTTACTACCTAAAAATATGCCGGTAGGCGATACCACGTGGGTGGCGATTTTAACGCCTTTGGGAGATCTTTTTGTGAGACTTTTAAAGATGATTATGGTGCCGATCATTATCTGCTCGCTGATCGTAGGCACGAGCAGCATCTCGCCCGCGCACCTTGGCAAAGTAGGCGTTAAGGCGATCATATTTTACGCTATAACGACGCTTTTTGCGATCGTCATCGGCCTAGCGTGTGCGTTTATATTTTCTCCAGGTAGCGGGCTTGATCTAAGCGATGCATCCAAGGCTGTCGAAAAGGCAGCGAACGCGCCTAGTATGAGTAAAATTTTGCTTAATATAATTCCTACGAATCCTTTTGATTCCATAGCCAAGGGCGAAATTTTGCCGATCATCGCGTTTTGCTTATTTCTTGGCGTAGGGCTTGCATTTTGCCGCGACAGTAGCGACGCGCGTATCAAAAGCTCCGCCGACACGGTTTATAATTTTTTCGACGGAATGAGCGAGATTATGTTTAAGGTCGTGCACTGGGTGATGCAATACGCGCCAATCGGTGTTTTTGCGCTAATGTTTGTAGTGTTTAATAAAAGCGGTATCGAGGCTTTCAGCTCGCTGCTAAACGTCACAATTACCCTATACGTGGGACTTGCGATTCAAGTATTTGCGGTTTATTGCGTTATTTGTATGCTTATCGGAGTTAGCCCGATTAAATTCCTTAAAAAAGTGCGTCCGCCGATGCTTACGGCTTTTGTTACCCGCAGCTCCAACGGCACGCTTCCTATTACGATGCAGACTGCCGAAGATATGGGAATTCCAAAGGCGATCTACGGCTTTGTTTTGCCCGTGGGCGCTACGGTGAATATGAACGGCACGACCGTGTATTTGGGTGTATGCACTCTTTTTATCGCTAATGCTTGCGGTATTGATCTAAACAGCAGCCACTACCTCACGATCATCATCACTTCGATGCTTGCTGCGATCGGAACTGCCGGGGTTCCGGGAGCTGGTGCGCTGATGCTGCTTTTAGTGCTCGAATCTATCGGCGTCAAGGTAAGTGGTAACGTAGCGATCGCTTACGGAATGATTTTGGGCATTGATGCGATTTTGGATATGGGGCGAACCTCGATGAACGTAACGGGCGATGTTGTCGCGTCGATCTACGTCGCAAAGAGCGAAAACGAAATGGATATGAGTAAGTGGGAAAATTAGCCCAAGTAAAATTTAAAAAGGACGAGCTATGAAAAGAGTTGGGATTATCGGTGGAATGGGACCTTTGGCGAGTGCGGATCTGTATATGAAGATCATAGAAGAGACCGCTGCGGGCAGCGATCAAGAAAATATTCCGCTCGTAATCGATAGCTATCCGCAGATTGAAGATCGCACGGCATTTATCTTAGGCAAAGGTGAAAATCCGCTTCCGCGCCTAAGCGAGAGCGCTGTTAGGCTCAAAAATGCAGGCTGCAAGGCGTTTGCGATGGCGTGCAACACGGCGCATTTTTTCGCAGACGATGTAGAAGCTGCGGCGGAAATCCCGCTAATTCATATCGCTGAGGTCACCGTAAAAGCAATCCGCAAAAATTATCCAAACGCCCATAAAATCGCTGTGCTAGCCACTATCGGTACAAAAAAAGCTAAAATTTACGACGATCCGCTCAAAGAAGCGGGGCTAATCAGCGTGGAGCTTGGCGAAGAAAATCAAGCGATTTTGATGGATTGTATCTACAAAGGCGTTAAGGCGGGCAAGACTGCCGAATACGTGGGGGCTTTTGAGAATTTGCTAGGCAAAATCGATGCTGATATTTATGTCGTTGCCTGCACTGAGCTGCCGCTATTTTTGCCGTTAATCAAAAGCGATAAAATTTTCGTTGATCCTACTAGAGAGCTTGCTAAGGCGATCGTGGAATTCTCAAGATCGTAGAGCTGCAAGGCTTTGCAAGCGCGAATTTTAAACCGCAAAATTTTACGATGATTTAAGTCGTAGAATTTTGCGGAATTGCGTTAGCTCAAAATTCCATATAAGTGGAATTTTACGATAGCAAAATTTCATCACAGTATTTTAAACTTAAAATTTTATCAAAATTTAATCCGCAAAACCCAGAATGTAAAACCTCCGAAGTAAAATTCCGTAACAAAATTTGCTCGTAAAATTCCGCACCCAAATTTAAGCTAAAATTCCACTAAATTTGACCGTTTCTAAAGCCCGAATTTACTATAATCTCCAAATCAAAAAAAGGATCAAAATGAGCGACTACACCCACCTGCACCTTCACACCGAGTATTCGCTGCTAGACGGCGCGAATAAAGTAAGCGAGCTCGCCGAGCTTTTGCAGAGCCGCGGTACCAAGGCGTGCGCGATCACCGACCACGGCAATATGTTCGGCGCGATAGATTTTTATCAGACGATGAAAAAGCACGGCATCAAGCCGATCATCGGCATCGAGACCTACCTGCATAACCACGAGGATATCGGCGATAAAAGCGACCGCCAGCGCTATCACTTGATACTGCTTGCTAAAAACGAGACGGGCTATAAAAATTTAATGTATCTTAGCTCGCGCGCGTTTTTGGACGGCTTCTACTACTACCCGAGGATCAATAAAAAAATTTTAAAAGAGCACAGCGAGGGGCTCATCTGCTCCTCGGCATGCCTAGCGGGCGAGGTGGAATTTCATCTAAACAGAAGCGAGCGAAATTTAAAGCGTGGCGCGGGCGGCTACGAAGCGGCGAAAAAAGCGGCGCTTGAATATAAGGAAATTTTCGGCGAGGATTTTTATCTCGAGATCATGCGCCACGGCATCGGCGAGCAGTTAAACGTCGATAAGGATCTCATCCGCCTCTCGCGCGAAATCGGCGTCAAGATCATCGCCACCAACGACGCTCACTACTCGCGCAAGGATCGCGCCAAGGCCCACGACGTCTATCAGTGCATATCGATGGGCAAGACGATCAACGACGGCGACCGCCTAAAACACGTCGTTTCGGAATTTTACGTAAAAAGCGACGAGGAGATGAGGCGGCTTTTTGCGGATATCCCCGAAGTGATAGAAAATACCGCCGAGATCGTGCAAAAGTGCAATCTCAAATTTGCCTTCGATGAGAAGGACTACGCGCCGACGCCGCCGAATTTTAAATTTACGATCGAATACGCCGCTAGGCTCGGGCTTTCGCTGCCGCAGCCTGATGAGCGCTATAGCTTTGCAAACGATGATTTTTTATTCGATCATCTGTGTCGCGAGGGGCTTAAAGAGCGCCTTAAATTTATCGATCCGCAGAATCATGAAATTTATCGCGAGCGCCTGGAAAAGGAGCTTGCCATCATCAAAAACATGCATTTTTCGGGCTATATGGTCATCGTGCAGGATTTCATCAACTGGGCGAAGGATCACGACATTCCGGTTGGCCCCGGTCGCGGCTCTGCGGCGGGTAGCATCTGCGCGTATGCGCTTCGCATTACCGACCTCGATCCGATCCCCTATAATCTGCTTTTCGAGCGATTTTTAAATCCGTCGCGTATCTCGATGCCCGATATCGACGTGGATTTTTGCCAGGCGCGCAGAGGCGAAGTGATCGACTACGTCATCGATCAGTACGGCAAATACAACGTCGCGCAGGTTGCGACTTTCGGTAAGCTGCTTGCGCGCGGCGTTATTCGCGACGTGGCTCGCGTCTGCGATATGCCACTTTCGCAAGCCGATAAGATGGCGAAGCTGATCCCCGACAAGCTCGGCATCACGCTCAAGCAGGCTTACGACGCTGAGCCGAAGCTGAAAGAATTTATCGACGCAGATCCGATCGCACAGCAGGTTTGGGAGTTTGCGCTGGGCCTTGAAGGGCTAAATCGCAACGCAGGAATGCATGCCGCGGGAGTGGTGATCTCAAACGAGCCGCTGTGGAACAAAGCGCCGCTATTTAAGCAGGATAAGGGCGAGGATGCGCGCCTGGTCACGCAATACACCAAAAACTATCTCGAGGACGTCGATCTGATAAAATTTGACTTCCTGGGTCTAAAAAACCTCGATGTGATCGATAATGCCGCTAAGCTCGTCAAGCGCCGCTACGGTCGCGATATCGTCTGGGAGGAGATTGATTTTAACGACCGCAAGACCTACGAGACGATTCAAAGCGGCAACACGCTGGGGATTTTTCAAATCGAGGGCGCGGGCATGCAGGATCTGGCGATGAACCTGCGCCCCGACCGCTTCGAGGATATCATCGCGATGATCTCACTCTACCGCCCGGGGCCGATGGATCTAATCCCCGATTTTATCAGGATCAAGCACGGCGAGCTAAAAGCAAGCTATATTTTCCCCGAGATAAAAGAAATTTTAGAGCCAACATATGGCATCATCGTCTATCAAGAGCAGGTCATGCAGATCGTGCAGAAGGTGGGCGGCTTTAGCTTGGGCGATGCCGATCTGGTGCGCCGCGCGATGGGTAAAAAGGATGAGAAGAAGCTCGCTCACATGCGCGAGCAGTATCTAAGCGGCGCTAAAGAGCTGGGCTTTGACGTAGCTAAGGCGGATGAGCTATTTGATCTGATTATGAAATTTGCCTCCTACGGCTTTAACAAATCCCACGCCGCGGCGTATTCGATGATCACATTTCAAACGGCGTATCTTAAGACCTACTATCCGGCGGAATTTATGGCGGCGCTGCTTACTTCGGAGGAGGGCAATACCGATAAAATTTCAAAATATATCGATGAGGCTAGCCGCCTTGGTATCGGGCTTTTGCCGCCGTCGATCAATCAAAGTTTAAGAGGTTTTAGCGTCGTGGATGACGAAAACTCCAAATCGGGCACCTCGATCATCTACGGCCTCGGTGCGATCAAGGGCGTGGGCGGCGCCGCGATCGAGAATATCTTAGAGCTTCAAAGCGAGGCTAAATTTCAAAGCATCGACGATTTTGCTTCGCGCGTGGATAATTTCCGCGTCAATAAAAAAGTCATCGAGTCGCTGATCTACGCAGGCGCGATGGATTGTCTGGGCAAGAGCCGCCTGGCGATGATTCAAAATATGGAAAATATCCTAGACGTGATGAAAAAGATCACCGAGATTAAAAAGGACGCCGCAAGCTCGCTTTTTGGCGAGGATGAGGATATGACGAGCGGCATGAGCGTAAGCTTCGTCGATACCGATAAGGAATTTCCGCAGGGCGAAATTTTAAAATTTGAGCAGCAGACCGTGGGCGTGTATCTCTCGGGGCATCCGCTGGATGATTACAAAGAGGAGATGGACGGCATTGACTACACGCTATCCTCAGCGTTTAGCGAGATCGAGGGCGATAGCGCCGAGGTGCTTAGCGTAGGGCGGATCGAGGATCTGTCCACGCGCATGACGAAAACGGGCAAAAAAATGGGGATTTTAAATGTGCTTGATCTGCACGGTAGCTTCGAGCTTGCGGTGTTCGATAATGCGCTAAAGGCGATTGAAAATTTAAGCCCGCAGGAGCGGGAGCGTCCGTACGCTTTTATGATTAAAATTTCAAAAAGCGCGGTCGGCGGCGCGGCGTATCAGCTGTCGTTTCTTTCGATGATGAGCCTGCAAAACGCTCGAGATGCGAGCTTTCGTCCACGCGCGGGAGTATTTTTGAGCGAAAATCCACTCAAAGCCTACGCCGCGCAGCTTGGAGCGATTGCACATACCAAATCGAACGAATTCGACGAATTGGTGGGCGACGAGGACGCGAGCGTTAAAATTTTGTGCGTCGGCAAGATCGAAAACGTCTTTGCGCGCACGACCAAATCGGGCAAGCAGATGGCAAATCTTACGGTGCTCGATCTTTCTGGAAGCTTCGAGATGAGTGCGTTCGGCGATATTTGTGATGCGGTCACTGCGCTAACGGACGCGGAGCTGGAGCGCCCGATGGCGTTTTGGGCGCGGCTTAGCAAAAACACATCCCCTTACGGCGGGAAATTTCAAATTTATCTGGATGAAATTTTAACTCTAGATGCCGCGCAAAATATCGACGGCTACGTGCCTAGTAAGGTGCGAGGCTTTGGCGGTAGGGAGCGCGGAGGCTTTAACGGCAGTCATTCCGGCTCCGGCGGCGAACGAAGTGGCAGCTTTGGCGGAGGAAATTTCGCGGAGCGAAGGGGAGGGTTTGCTGCGGAGGACCCCACCCTTAAGGCGCGCAAAGAGCGCGAGACGCAGCGCAAAAACGCGCAGGATTTCGAGTTTGAGCTAAGCTTGGGCGAGTTAAGTCGCGAGAAAATTTATAAAATTTACCACCTCGCCTTTTGCGACACGGCGCTGAAAAACACCAAGCGGCTGATCCTTAGGATTCGCAACGGCAGCGAGGTGCTAGTTTATCCGACCGAATACATCGTGAGCGATAGCTTTACCGAAAAGGTACGTGAAATCATAGCGGCGTAGGTGCGGCTCTTTCGTCGCGCCAGGTTGGTAAAATTTTATTCTTGTTCGCTTTGCACGTAAGTAGCTTTTGGCGTCGCAAACAGTCATGGTTTTTTGGCGCGACCGCGATAAGAGACGACAATATTTTCGGCTCAAAGCTTGCTGCATGTAAAATTTACTGTGCTGCACGCAAAAACTAAAATCACGCAGATCGTCCGTGATATCTAAATTTATTGCGTTTATCGAGGCGGAATTTTATCTGCCACAAATTTACAGGCACATAGACCGCTTCCTGCTTTATTGCGTCGGTGAGGCTTGGTAGCATGCTGTTTGAGTTACCGCAATAACAGCTCGCCATACCTCGACAGAGTTGAATAGTTGAATTATATTGTCGCGCTAGCCTACCTGCGGCACGACAAATGGCGCGGACACTTATAAATTTCTAGCTAAATTTTTGCGAAGTTTTACTTTGGCGAATCCCCGCGCAGCTTTAAAATTTTAAACTTTAGCGGATTTGAAATTTTAGGCATAGTTTTACTACGTAAAATT
>CAURFS010000034.1:0-11534 GCA_963523845.1 uncultured Campylobacter sp.
AGACAGAGCCCGAGAGGCGGCAAGAAAGAAACGCAACGAGAGCGCGATGAAATTTTAACGCAGACTGCATAAGCCGTCGGCAAAGTCTAATTCTATGGACAGGCTCTGCGGATAAAATTTCGCAAATTTAGAGTGGATAAAATTTCATAAAATTTAAACGAGAAGGTGTGTATGAGCCCAAACGTAATCGTCAAATTCGTCATTTTGTTTTTCATCAGAGCGCAAAGCTTAAACGTCAAATTTAGCAGGCTCGATGCCGTCGTATCGCGCGCTTACGCCAAATATGGGGCGGTGTTTAAGCTCAGCGTGCCGCTACTTACAGCAGCGTCGGTATTTGCGCTGTTTAACCTATACGATTTTGCCAAAGCCAACTACGCGCTGACGATCTTTTTGCTTGCTTTGGGCTCACCCCTGCTTGCGTATAGCTTTTTTAAGGCGATAAAATCGGCGATGACCTTCGCGCTATTCGTGATCCCCTTTGCGGCGGTGTTTGCGATCATCGCGGTTACGGGCGCGGAAAAGCTTGATAACTCGCTAAATTTCAACATCGTCTTTCCGTTGTTTTTCACCATCGTGTGGTTTGCGATGTCGGTGATCGCAGACGAGGACGTAGCGCAGATCATGAATAAGATCGTATCGAAGCTCTCCACACTTTTCGTGACGATTTTCATCCTTTACAACTACGAGACGCTGCACGGGATTTTAACCGCAAGTGCGGGAGGGTATCGGGCGAGCGAGGATGAGCTAAGCGCGCTTGATCTAGTGTTTATGACGATTAGATTTTTTACGCTGCCTTCGATTTTTACGTTGATGATTTTTGAGATCAAAGATTATCTTTTTATCAGATACAGCGCGTTCGTGCAGGCTCAGCAGGAGCGCATGGAGGATTTAAAAAATTCCAAGGGCTCAGAGTAAAATTTTAAAGTTTAATTCAATCTAATTTTGCGCGCCGTAAATACTCGCAAATACTGAAGATTGCGACTGCCGTGTGCACGCTGGGCTTAGGCGCGGCGGCGGGACTAATAAAATTTGAAATGAAATTTTAGGACAAAATTTTGAGATGGAATTTTAATGACGCACCGGTTATGCGTGGGTTAGAATTTAAAGCCGTAAAGCTTCAAATCCACGCCCTGCGTTAAATTTAAAATTCTAAAAGAAGCTGTATATGTCGTCTAAAAGGAAGTATTTTTTATCGACGGTGCCTTTGTAGAAAGGCTCGAAAGTATCGTTATACGCTTTTTTGAAAAAGCCCTCTTTGCTAAGCGAGATGAGCGCTTGATTGACGGCTTCTGCGAGATCTGCGTTGCCCTTTTGCATCGCGATGCCTAAAAATACGTTCTCGCCAAGACTTTTGATATTAACCTCGACGCTAGGATCTGCAACCGGATAGACCATCACAAATAGATTATCGTCGCACGCGCCATCGATCTCACCACTTTTTAGCCGCTTGTAGCAATCGGAGGAATTTTTGCAATACACTAGATTGTAGCCGCCGTCCTTTTGCATAAACGCTTCGCCCGTCGAGCCGCGAATGACGCCTACTTTCTTACCTCGCAGATCGCTCATTTTTTGGATATTGTCGCTTTTTCTGGTTAAAACTCCGGAATTTACCGAAAGATAGGGCATCGAAAACTCATAATTTTTCTTTCTCTCCTCAGTAACGCTTGCAGCCGCGATAAGCATATCTGCCTGATTATTTTGAATGGACGGAAAGCGCGCTTGCGCCGATACCGGTATGAGCTCGATCCTGCCGCCGGTATCGCCTAAAATTTTGCCTCCGATTGCATTAGCAAGCTCTACGTCAAAGCCCTCAAAGCCGTTATCCGTAACTCTACTAAATGGAGGCTCATTTTCATAAACAGCGATACGAATGACTTTACTCTGCTTTATTTGGCTTAAAGAATTCGCAAGCGCAAAGATGCAAGATAAAAGAATTAAAAACAGCGATTTTTTCATTTTAAACTCCTTTTTTATTAAAAAAAGCTGTAAAGATCGTCGAGTAAGAAATATTTTTTATCGACGGTGCCTTTATAGAAGGATTCGAAAGTATCCTCGTAAGCCTTTTTGAAAAAGCCCTCTTTGCTAAGTGCGATCAAGCCTTTATTGATCGCTTCTAGCAGCTCCGCATTGCCTTTTTGCACCGCGACGCCTAAGAATACATTATCGCCTAAATTTTTGATATTGACTTCGACTGCAGGATCTACGATCGGATAGACCATTACAAAAAGGTTGTTATTGCAATACCCGTCGATCTCGCCGCTTTTTAATCTCCTGTAGCAATCGACCGAATCGTTGCAATAAGAAACATTATAACCGCCGTCCTTTTTGATATACGCCTCGCCGGTAGTCTTGCGGATGATGCCGATCTTTTTGCCCATCAAATCGCCTATTTTGTGAATATTTGAGTCTTTTTTCGTTAAAATTCCCAAATTTACCGTAAAATACGGCATCGAGAAATCTACGCTTCCCTTACGCTCTTCAGTGATACTTGCAGCCGCGATTATCATATCGGCTTGATTGTTTTGAAGCATCGGAAAGCGCACTTCGTTCGTTACCGGTATAAGCTCGATACGACCGCCGCTGTTGCCGAAAATTTTACCGGCTAGCGCATTGGCAAGCTCGACTTCGAAACCCTCAAAGCCTTTCTCGCTCGACTTACTAAAAGGCGGCTCGTTTTCATAAACGCCCACTCTAATAACCTTGCTTTGCTTTATTTCGCTTAATGAATTCGCAAAAACAAAGATCGCCGACAATAGAATAAGAAAAAATGACTTTTTCATAATTTCCTCCTTGAATTTTAAATTTTTCGTAATTGTAATGTAAATTTTCTTAAAATTTCATTTTACCAAAACTGAAATTATTCCCTAAATTACGAGCTTAGCGATAAAATTTCGCAACTAAAATTTCTAAGCATAATGATAGAGGCTTTTTAAATTTTGCTGCCTTGCGCCAAACCCTGCCTGCTCTCATTAAATTTTAGCGCTTCGCTTAAAATTCTGTGCGTCTATTAGCGCCATAAAAATAGCGCGCCGCTGCGAAATTCTATGGAATTTTATAAATTCTGCAACGGCGCGTTAGTGGAATTTGCAATCCAAACCCAAGCTCGCAAAGTCGGACAAAATAGCAAGGCTATGCAAGCCTTTTAAAATTTTACCTGACGTATAGCGCACAGCTCTATGCTTACTGCAAGCAAATGCAGGCGAGCCGTACTGCTATGCCCGCCTAAAATAAGCTATAAAGGTCATCCAACAAGAAATATTTTTTCTCCGCAGTACCCTTGTAATACGGCTCAATCGTCTCGTCATAGGTCTTTTTCATAAAGCCGTTCTTGCTTAGCTTGACTAGCTCGCCATTTAAGAACTCAAGCAGATCCTTGTTGCCCTTAGAAACCGCGATGCCTAAGAAATCCGAAACGCCTAAATTCTTGATATTTACCTCGGTATCGCTGTCGATGACAGCGTAAGCTAAAACTATCAGATTGTCTGTCGCATATCCGATGCCCTTACCGTCCTTTAGCATTTTATAGCATTCATTTGCAGTGGCGCAATTTACAATTTCAAAGCCCTCTTTTTTAAAATACGCTTCGCCCGTAGTTCCGGTTTCTGCGATGATCGGCTTGTCGTGCAGATCCGATACAGTCTTGATCCTATCGCCGGCGCGGGTTAGCACGCCGATATTTACTGCGAAATATGGCGTCGTAAAATCGACTAGCTGCTTACGCTCATTTGTGATCGTAAAGGTCGCAAGCACCATATCTACTTTATTCTCTTCCAACGCTTTTAAACGCTCACTAGCCTTTACGGGCACGAATTCCACCTTGCCCGCCTTGCCGCCAAATATATCTTTTGATAGCGCCTCAGCTAGAGTAACCTCAAATCCTTGGAATTTGCCGTCTTCAAATTTACTAAAAGGTGGTTGCGCCTCAAATACGCCCACTCTAATCGTGCCCGATTGCCTGATCTCTGATAGGGTATTTGCCACTACACTACTTGTAAATAGCAAGAAAATTCCCAAAATTATCTTTTTCATATCGTTCCTTTAATTACAATGATTAGCCTAGCCGCGCATCTGCGTCGCTTCGGCAAGCCGTCTTAAGCCGGTCGTATATTATTCGCTCACTTCTCCTTTCGGCATTTTTTAAAATTTCTTTACCTTTGAAATTTTGCGGCACATTTTACGCAAATTTCATTTAAAATACATTTAATCTACGCCGTGATTTAGATCCCAATCGATCTCCCCTAGGCCGTGCGCGCGCAGATATTCGTTGCATCTGCTAAAATGCCTGCAGCCGAAAAACGCCCCTCCTGCAAGCGGGCTAGGATGCGCGGCGGTTAAAATGAGATGCCTCTGCGCATCGATCAGCGCCGATTTTGCTTTGGCAAAATTTCCCCACAACATAAAGACTAAATTTTGCCGCCTCGCGCTTAAAATTTTAATCACGGCGTCGGTGAAAATTTGCCAACCGAAGCCGCTGTGCGAGTTCGCGCGGTTCGCGCCCACGCTAAGGCTCGCATTAAGTAGCAGCACGCCCTGCTTCGCCCAGTAGCTCAGATCGCCGCTTTCAGGCTCGCTGATACCCAGATCGCTCTTAATCTCTTTGTAGATATTTACGAGGCTGGGCGGAATTCGTACGCCACGCGGCACCGAAAAGCTAAGCCCCATCGCCTGATGCGCGCCATGGTAGGGATCCTGCCCCAAAATCACCGCGCGCACCCGTTCAAACGGAGTTAGATTGAAGGCATTAAAGATCAAATTTCCAGGCGGATAGACGATCTCTCGCGCCTTTGCGGCGAGCAGATTTTCTTTGATCTTCGCAAAATACTCGCTTAAAAATTCCTCCCTAAGCGCTTCTTTCCAGCCGCTCTCAATCCTCACGTCGTCTAAGTTTATCTGCATGCTAGCCCTTTAAGCTTTAATAAATTGACGCCATAATTTTACAATAAATTTTAAAAATAGTATTGCTCGCACGCCGCTACGAAAGATATATGCGAAAGCAGCGATAAAATTTGAGCCGATTTCATTCTGTCTTTGTGATCTCCTATTTTATGAAAAACCCACTATATCGTTATTTTATCTACTTTGATAAATGTCCGCAAGACCAAAGTCTAAATTTTTAAATTTTATCCCAAAAGCTTTTAAATTTAGTTCGCAACGTTATATTAAATCGACCATAAGTAAATTTAGCGCACGCTATAATATCCTAAAGTATTTATTTGAACTATATTAAATTCGGGATAAAAAATAACCTCGTGATCATAATCTATCGGCTGTCCCCACGGTATATGATCCTTTTTATGCCATATTTGCCTTTTATCGTTCATTAACGCCGTTAGTTTTAAATTTTTAGTTGAGCCGTAGATTAAATATTCCCGACTGCCGGCATAGTGATAAAACGGCGCTGCCCACGACAATTTAAATTCATGTAAATTTTTAGTTTGGGCTATACAGTCTGACTCGGAAACAAGCTCGTAACCCTCTTGCAGCATTTTTTGTTGCGTCACGGCAAAAGGCTTATCCGCTTTTATAAAATGCGTGTAGCATATACAAGTCTGCCATTTATTGAAACAAACACCATCGGGAATCTTTTTGCGATATATCAGCAAAGTTTCGCCCTTTCTACTTGTTAGAGATTCAAATTTAGCCAAATCTCGACCTTTTACGTATGGAAATTTAAATAACGGCGAAATTTGAGCATATAAACATATACACGTTATCAATAAGAAAAGCGGTAAAATGACTACAAGTGCCGTAATCTTGATGACTTTCCACAATATTTTTAATATCTTTATTGCTTGCATTAAGATTTACCTTACCCTCTATTTTAAAATTTACTGCGGTATTTATAAACTTGCGCCGCCGATCTTAGCCGCTTTAAAATTTCATCGCACGAGCTTGCCTCTAAGGTCGTAATACGGATAATCCATCGCCGCAGCGGCAGCCTCTCGCGCCTGGACGCCTGCAAATTTTTCAATCACGCAAAGTCCAAGCTCTATAGAGCTGCTC
This sequence comes from uncultured Campylobacter sp., assembly GCA_963523845.1. Classification (GTDB taxonomy): domain Bacteria; phylum Campylobacterota; class Campylobacteria; order Campylobacterales; family Campylobacteraceae; genus Campylobacter_B. The sequence continues at coordinate 6,004 of CAURFS010000034.1, forward strand.
ACGCCGCCTGCGGTGATGATCTCGCCTCCTGCGGGCAGGCTTTCGCGCACGAGCCGCTCGTGCACCACGTTCGCGCAGTACGGCGCCAGCAGATCGTAGCAAAACGGATGGGTGGTCGCGCGTCTACCTCGCAAAAATCCCGCTGCGCCCAGAAGCAGCGAACCGGTGCAAACGCTAAACTTATACTTCGCATCACGCGCAGTCGCGAGCCACGAGATGAAGCCCGCATCGTCCCTCAGGCGGCGCGTCGCCATACCGCCGGGTACAAAAACGGCATCAAAGCCGCCTAGATCCGTCGTAATCTCGCCCGCATCGATCGTGAGGCCGCCGCCGTCCGAAACCTGCCGCTCGCGCGAGCAAAACTTCATCTCAAGCTGCGGGCGGACGGCTTTGAGCCTTAGCATACAATCGTAAAATCCCACAAAATCAAGGTGCGTCTGTCCGCTAAACATCACAAGCGCTAGATTTTTCATGATCCGTCCTTTAAATTTATCGCTCGCCATAGCAGTTTTTCGGCTCGTCGCCGTTAAAATTTTCAGCGCTACGACCGCAACAAGCGTCTGTTTAAAACGCCCGTTTAAATTTAGCGACCGAATGCCCGCTAGGCTAAAATTTTAAAATTTCATCATGTCGGGCAGCAAAAATTTTACCGCCCGAGAATGAAATTTCAGAAGCGGTTAAAATTTTGCGCGTTTTTTATTCCGCTTTATTCAGACCTGTAAAGGCCCGCAAGCCCGCATAGTGCAGCCTTTTTGAAACATTCTCAAATTCCAAATTCCAAACCCCTTCGTCGTATTTCCATTCAAACGGCGTTTTGTAATTCGTCCAAATTTCATACGCGCGTTCGTTTAGCCGCTCAATCAACGCAGAAATCCCTAAATTGCCGCCCGCTATCTCCATCATCAAATGCCAGTTGTCCAAATCGGCGGGGTCGTCGGTGTGGATAGATTTCTCTCGCGGCAGATAATACACAAAATCGCCCGTATCAAAGGGAAATAAAGTATGACACAGCGCAATGCCGTAAATTTTTTGGGCAAATACGGTCGGAAGCTGCTCGTCCGAATAGCCAAAAGTTGAAACGTATAAAAAACTGCGCAAAATGCCAGCTAAATTTCTACAAACGGGCGCAAAGGCATATCTGCATGTCTGCTGCGTTAAGGCGCCGTTTCTAATAAAACTTATAGCGCTATCGATCTCTTTTCTTCTTGCTTGCACGTATTTTGTCTTTTTAAATCGCCAAGCCTGCATCAGCTGCAAAGAGCTGTCGATAACTCGCAAATGCTTGTCTCTTTTTTCATCCGTCGTGCCGCTTAGCTCCGCAATCCTCGCAACGGCCTGCCTCCAAAACGGGATCAGGGTTTTTACCCACCCCAAGTAGCTAAGATAAAGCGCGTTCGGCTCCTCTTTTTCAAAAGCCGCTCTCATCTGCGTAAGTTTTATCATCGCAAGCCCCTTATATCAAAATTTTATCCCGCTCGCTACTCCTCGCCAGGCGTCTTCTTTCCGCTCGCCATGCAGCTTTGGAATATAAATTTATGCTCCTGCGGCAGCGCTTCGTAAATTTTACCCGCAAGCTCGCGGATCTCCCAAAGTGCCGCCTTGCTAGAGCGCAGAGCGAGGAAGTTTTGCAAGCTGCGTGCGTTTATGCTCCAGCTAAGCTCGCTCTTGTAGCACTCGGGCAGGCAGTATTTGGCGATATCAAGGCTGATTGGGGTTTGTAAGATTACGCGCAGATTTTCAAGAGCCGCGACGCTTGCGTTATCGACCGCTTCGTTGCCTGTAAGCACGATGTATCGCGCGGCGTTTTCGAAATCCCCTTGTGCGAAGCTGCCCTCGCCGCGCAATTCTTTGAGAGTGTAGCGCGTGGATTTTACGCTAAGGCTTGCTAGGCGGTGGCGCGCCAGCTCCTGAAGCAGCGCGCGCGAAATACCGCTGATGTAGAAGTTGTAGTAGAGGTGCTCCAGCGTGCTTGAGTGCTTGAGCTGATTGCCGACGCGGTCAATGAGCGCTAGGTCTTTGGCGCCGCCGCAATCGCCGCGCTCAAAGCTCTGCCAGCAGGTGCGGATCGCATTTGAGCAGACCCAAAGCGGAGTGAAATTTAGAAGTTTGACTTGCATGATTATCCTTTGAAATTTTAAGCGCATTTTAACGCTATCGCACTTTTAAACCGATAAAATTTCGCAAAACGACGCTTTTAATAAACGAAGCTTGCGCCTAAGCTTTGCAAGCAGAAATACTTCATTTTATCTTTTTCCGCTGCCGCCGCCGCGAGAGATTAAAATTTCATCCAGCTCGTAGCGCGTGTGCGGATATTTGCTAGGCTCACCACGTCCCAAAACCACGACGATTGCAGGACGAAATTTCGCCTCTAAAGCGCAGAATTTTTCCAAAGCCGCGGCGTCAAAGCCGGTCATTATACACGAGCGCACGTCAAAGCCCTCGGCAATATTAGCGATATTTGCCGCTAAGATATAAAGCTGCTTGGTCGCGTAGTTCATCAGCGCTTCGTCGTCTAAGCCCGCAAATTTCGCGCGGAAATAATTCATCGCAGCTTCATATTTTTGCGAAGTGTTTGCACGACGGCGGACAGTGCGCTCTAAATACGCTTCGCCCACGCGCAGATCGTTACGCGCGATTAAAATCACGGCGTGCGAGCACTCGGCTACTTGTGGCTGGCTGTTGCAGGCTACAGAAAGCTCTTTTAGCTCACAAGGATCCGAGATTATCATCATCCTCCACGGCTCTAATCCGCATGAGCTGGGACTTAAGCGCGCAAGATCAAGTATCTCGCGCACGAGCTCGCTATTTAGCTTGTCACTGCAAAATTTACGGCAGCTGTGGCGAGAGAGCATCACTTCTTTTATCGATTTCATTTTATCTCCTTTAAAATTCGCGGCATTATAACGGGTTTGCCTAAATTCCACCCGGCTAGCTTGGCGAGTTAAGCTATATTTTGCTAATATTGCTCTTTTAAATTCCGCCACAAGGCATAATATGAATGATAAATTTAGCAAAATCGGCTTCATCCTCGCAGTCGCAGGCAGCGCCGTGGGGCTCGGTAATGCGTGGAAATTCCCCACTTTAGTGGGCACCAACGGCGGCAGCGCATTTATCTTGCTATATCTTTTGCTGACGCTTTTGGTTAGCTTCGTGATTTTTTTAGCCGAGATCGTCATCGGCAGGCTAAGCGAAAGTGATCCGGTGCGCGCATTTGAAAAACTCGCGCCCTCATACAAAGGCGCATGGAAATACGCGGGATTTTTTATGATTAGTGCGCTTTTGATCTATGCTTTTTACAGCGTCGTAATGGGTTGGATCCTAAAATACGTGGTCTCAAGCGCTTTTTATCTGCCAAAAAGTATAGATGAAAGCGGCGCAGCGTTTAACGCACTTTTAGGTAGCGACTTTTTAAGCGTGGCGGTGTGCTTTACCATAGCGTCGGCGTTTTGCTTTTTCATCGTATCTAAAGGTGTCAAAAGCGGCATCGAGCGGCTTAATGTCTGGATGATGCCCGCGCTATTTATTTTGCTAGTTTTGATGCTAATTTACGCCGCGAGTTTCGATGGATTCGGACGTAGCGCAAAATTCTTGCTAGTGCCAGATTTTTCCAAGCTTAATAAGGATAGTGTTCTTTCGGCGCTAGGGCTTGCGTTTTTTACGCTTTCGCTTGGCGTTACTACGATTATGACCTATGCTGCAAGCCTGCCTGCGCGCACTAATATCCTAACCTCAAGCATAAATATCGTCTGCATTAATGTCTTAATCGGCGTGATGATGGGACTTATCGTCTTTACTTTCATCTTTGAATTCGGCGGCGATCCCAAAGCGCAAGGTCCTGGGCTAGTGTTTGTCTCGCTGGTGGTGCTTTTTTCAAAGCTCGGTGCGATCGGAAACATCCTAGCCTTTTTATTTTTCACCTCGCTGTTATTCGCGGCGATTACTTCTGCAATTTCGATGCTGGAGCCTGCGATTTATTATCTCGTAAACTCCTGCAAGCTAAGCCGCAAGCGCGCTTCACTTTTAGTTTTTGCCGTGACGTATGTTTTAGGGATATGCTGCATTTTGGGTTATTACGGGGGCACGAGTGAATATTTTAGCCTAGGTGGCAAGAGCTTTTTTGATGTGCTTGATTACCTGACCTCGAATATCTTAATGCCTCTTAGCGGCATAATCGTGGCGATTTTCGTCGGCTTCGTGATCAAAAAACGAGCCGTCGAAATTCTACTGCGCCCATATATGGGACGAATGGGCTTTAAGCTGTGGTATTTCGTGCTACTGCGCTTCGTGGCGCCAGCCGCGATCGTAGTGATAGCGCTCAATCAGCTAAAAATTTTAAATTTTTAAAATTTGCAAAGCGGATGGATAGCATGGATTTAAAATTTGTCGCTAAAGCAGCCAAAAGCAACGCGCCAAATTTCATAGCGAGCCTCGCGGCGATCCGCGAGCGGTCATGGCGGCTGTCAAAAAATTGCGCCTGGAATTTTATGTCTAGATAGGAGTATGCGGCGACCGCAATCAGCTTTCGGCGCGACCACGCTAACCCGCGCGACAACCTGCGCAAGACCGCGGCAAAGACGCCGTAGTATAGCCGCGTCTGATTGCGCTGTGGAATTTTAAAATTCTAAACCGAAACGGTCGGTGCGCACGCAGCCGCCACGATAGTTTATGACGCGACCTACGCAATCTGCTGCAGAAGTGGCGCGTAAAATTTTGTGGTGACCCGCGCGACATCGCGCTTGAAATTTTAAAATTTAGCGCTAAAGCGGTCCAAAAGTAGCGCGCCAAATTTCATGGCGAGTTTGCGTAGATAGTTTGGAATTTTAAAATTCCGCGGCTTTAAAATTTAAAAATCATCGGAGAGAAAATGAACGATAAATTTAGCAAAATCGGCTTCATACTTGCCGTCGCAGGCGGCGCGGTGGGGCTTGGCAACGCGTGGAAATTTCCCACCCTCGTGGGTCAAAACGGCGGCAGCGCCTTCGTGCTTTTATACCTCGCGCTCACGCTGGGCGTGGGCTTTAGTATATTTCTAGCCGAGATGGCGCTAGGCAGGCTAAGCGGGCGGGATCTGCCAAGCGCATACGAGACACTGGCGCCGCGCGGCGGACGCAAATGGCGCGCGGGAGGCGTTTTCATCGCGGGCGGCATGCTGGTGCTGTCCTTTTACCTCGTCATCCTCGGCTGGGTGATCCGCTACATATTTTTGGGCTTTTCTCCGCTGCCCGCAACCGCCGAGGAAGCGGGCGCCGTCTTTGACGATCTCATCTCGCATTCGCTAGCCACGAGTCTGGGCTTTTACGCGCTTGCGCTCGTGCTGACGCTATCCGTCGTCGCGCGCGGCATCAAAAGCGGTATCGAGCGGCTAAACGTCGTGATGATGCCGCTTCTTTTCGTACTGCTGCTTGCGATGCTTGCGTATGCGTGCACGATGCAGGGCTTCGGCGCGGCGGCGAAATTTCTTTTCTACCCCGATTTCGGCAAAATCACCGTTAATTCCGTCCTATCCGCGCTCGGGCTCGCGCTCTTTACCC
>CAURFS010000035.1:0-11480 GCA_963523845.1 uncultured Campylobacter sp.
AAAACCTCGTAAGTACCGGCGTTTTGCTGTTCGACCAAATTTAACACGCCCGCCATTATGTCAAGCGGCTCAAATCCGCTTACGGCGATCGGTTTTTTGTAATCCCGCGCGATGCTCTCGTAGGCCTTCGCGCCGGTGATCACGCTTACGTGGCTAGGTCCTAAAAACGCATCGATCTGCACATCCGCGTCGTCTAAGATTGCTCGCACGGGCGCTGGCACTGTTACGTGGTTGATGTGAAAAAAGAGATTTTTTAGCCCCAAGCCTAGCGCTTTATCGATCAGCACGGCGCTCATCGGCGTCGTCGTCTCAAAACCGATCGCAAAAAATATCACCGTTTTTTGCGGATTTTCCTGCGCGATCTTTATGCAATCAAGCGGGCTATAAAGCGCTCTGATGTCGCGCCCCTCGCTGCGCAGCTTCTGTAAGCTCGTGCGAGAGCCGGGCACGCGCAGCATGTCTGCTAGAGTGCAAAAAATACTCTGCGGCATCGCGGCGAGCTTGATCGCCTCGTCGATGCGACTGCGCGGCATCACGCACACCGGACAGCCGGGGCCGTGGATAAATTTGATATTTTCGCCGACCAGACTCGGAAGGCCGAATTTCATGATCGAGTGCGTGTGCCCGCCGCAAATCTCCATAATGTTTAACGGCTTTTTGCTTTTGGAAATTATCAGCTTGCTAAGCGCTAAAATCAGCTCCTTATCCCTAAAATCCTTGATTAGATCCATTATTTACCTTAAATTTTACGGGTTTGCAAGCCGTTTTAATTCTCTGCGCCGGCTCTCGGCTCCATGCTTTCATACACAGAGCCCTCTTCCGCCCTCATCTGCTTTGCGATCTGCTCGTAAATTTCGATACTCTCCTTCGCTCGCTGCGTATCGATCTTCTCCATCGCAAAGCCTACGTGGATCAGCACGTACTCCCCGACCGCCGCGGGCTCAGGGAGCAGATCCAAGCTCACGCCGCGGCGCACGCCCAAAGTCTCTACGGTGGCGAAATTATTTTCGTCGATCGAGATGATTTTTGAAGGGATTGAAAGGCACATTAACGAAATTCCTTCGTGTATTGTAGGAATTTCAGCCATTTCTCCACGCCCTCGCCGCTTTTGCTATCAAGCGCGATGACGTCGGCTTTCGGATTGAGTTTGTGCACTTCGCGCGCCACCTCCTCCATATCGAAGTCAAAATGCGGTAGCAGCGCGGTTTTAGTGATTACGACGCAGTCTGCGTGGCGAAATATCACCGGATATTTTGCGATTTTATCGCTGCCCTCGGGCACGCTTAGAAGCACCACGTTCAGGTGCGCGCCCACGTCGAATGCCGCCGGGCAGACGAGGTTTCCGACGTTTTCTATGAAAACCAGATCCAAATTTTTAGTATCGATATGATGAAGCCCCTCGTGAACCATAAAGGCGTCCAGATGGCAGGTCTCGCCGGTGCTGATCTGATGCGCCTGCGCGCCCGCTTTTATGATGCGATCGGCGTCGCGGTTAGTCTCTAGATCGCCCTCGATGACGCCGATTTTAAATTTGCCGCTTTTGATAGTCGCCTCAAGCAGCGTCGTCTTGCCGCTACCGGGGCTACTCATCAAATTTAGACATAAAATTTTATCCTCGTCAAAATGAGCTCTGTTGTGAGCGGCCTCCTCGTCGTTGGCGCTTAAAATTTTACTCATCACCTCGATTGTCTTGGCGTCGCTAATAGCGACATTTGCGTGGACGTGATCGTGCGCGTCGTGCTCGTGATCGATCCCCGCCTCGTGCATATGAGCGTGGGAGTGGACGGTGCCGTCCGCGTGGGTATGGAGATGCTCGTGCGAATGAGCACCCGTCTCGTGAGTATGGCCTACTGAACAGCCGCAATCTTTACACATTTTTTATCCTTGGAAAATAAATTTTGCGCGTAAAATACCACGTTTTTGCTTTAAACGGCGTAAATTTGATAAATTTTATATCGAAGTGCAAAATTTTATGAAATTTAATGAGGCTTGAAATTTACGCGCTTTGTTTTCGTCTAAATTTCGTGCGCTGTTTGCGAAGGCTCGACACAAAATTTTAAAGCTCACGGCAAAGGCGCTACTTTAAATTTTATCGCCTGCTCGCAGATTGTAAAGCCGCACGCCCTAAATTTAGGCATTACGCGGCTTTATAGCGGCTTAAAACAATACAAAGGTTGCCGCAAAATTAAATGCGGAATTTAAAAAGCTTGCGAGCGGATTTTATCCGGCGCTCTACAATCTCGCGCATGCTCTTCGGCGTGGCGAACATCAACGCGGCGGTCGTTTTCATATCGATTTTACGCTAGCTCGGCCTTATAAAATTTAGTCGCGAGCTGCGCCGATCTTGCGCCAGTGCGTAAATTTAAACTCGCAGCAAGAATGCTTTTTGATTAAAATTTATAAAATTTTGCGCTTTCGTTTGCCGCGTAAATTTAAACAAATTTTATTTGCACGCCTTGCGCAGCTGTGCCGCCCGAATTCTCCACTCAATCGAGAATCGCGTTGCACAACTCGCAAAAGTCGCGCAACCGCTGCGTTTAAATTTAAAAGCGCGTAAAATTTAGCGCGACGCGCTGTTTCTAAAAATGTGCAAAAGCCCTACGCTTCAGTGATGACTGCCTTTACGAGCTTGGAAAATTTCACCCCTTTTAGAGCGCCGATTTTGGCGCTGAGCCGCTCGATCTTTGAAATTTTATCCCGCATCGTGATCTCCTCGAAGCAGTGGCGCTCGTCGATGTGGAAGTGGCTGGTACTGATGATGGTGACGTTTGCGTGGTGCTCGATCTCTACGAGCTGCTCGATCAGATCGCTTTGGTGATGATCGTAAGCGATGCAAAGCACGCCCACGCAGTCATCCTCGCCATCTCCGTGAAGTACGCCCTCAACCATCTTTTCGCGGATCAGATCGCGGATAAACTCGCTGCGGCTTAGGTACTGCTTGGCGCGCACCATCTCATCGAGATCCTCAAAAAGCTTCGTCGGCAGTGAAATGCTAAATCTTACGGCGCTCTCTTTTTCCTCTTTTTTCATAGTGTCCCCCTATTTCGCGTATTTTGAACGTAATTTTACCGAAATTCCACTCAAATTTCATCTATGTTTAAATTAATTTTGAAATTTAACGCCCCCTGCTTTAAATTTTGCTCGTACTTTGGAATTAGGCTCGCTCGCGCAGAAATTTTGCAAAAATTTTGCAAAATTTCATGCCGCGATTTGTAAAAATTTTGAAGCAAAATTTTAAATATGCTTCGTTTTTGTTAGTCTTAAACGAGCTGCGCCGCACGCAACAAGGAGCGCAAATTCTGCCTTAGCGCGAAATTTCGCTTAAATATGCCGCGAGCTGCCCGTATGCCATGCCGCTGTCGTTGCAAGGAACGGTGCGATTTAGATGAAATTTTATCCCTCGCTCGCGCAGCTTCGCGCACGTAAGATTTAGAAGCGTGGCGTTTTGAAAGACTCCGCCGCTTAGCACGACCTCGAGCCCGAAGCCCTCCGCAAACTCCGCGATGAAATTTGCGATGGCGTTTATAAATTTCGTCGCGGCCAAGCGCGGCTCATCGCTCAAAGCCTGCAAAAACGCCTCTTCGTAATCGATCACGTAGCATTCGTCCTCAAGGTTTGGCGTGCAAGCTCTATTTTGCGGGGCTTGATCGGCGCTAGAAGCGTCTTTGCTTTTAGAATTTATTAAATTTGGGGCGGACGCTTGGTTTATAGAATTTGCGGCGGAACTTTCATTCTTTTTGCCGCTGCCTTCGGCGATGTTTTGAGCCGCCGACCCAAGCTTATTTTTGCTTGCTGTATCATTCGCAAGCTCTTTAAAATCGCCTTGTAGCGCGCAGCTATTTTTCGCGTCGCTATGATTTTGCGCATTTAAACCGTTCTGCCCCGCTTCGCTTGCCAAATCATCGGCGCTTCGTTGCTGCAAAGCGGATTGCGGCGCGTTTTGGATAAAACTTTCGCCCGCTTTTTTTAGCCTAAATTTATAGCTCTGCTCGCAGCCGTCGATATATAGGTTCTCAAGTCGCATGCCCGCCTCGCCGTCGAAGCTTACGGTTCGCAGGCCGCAAATGATCGCAGCAAACGCGTCGAATAGCCGCCCCAGCGAGCTTGAGCGGACGGCACGCGGCGCGATTTTTTCTAAATTTGCCGTTTCGCTCGCGCTAAATTTTGCTAAAAACTCGCGCGCAGCGTCCTTTGCATTAAATTTAAACACGAGCGCAAGCGCAAGTTTGTAGATGTTTTTGATCGCATTCTCGCCGCCGATAAGCGCGATCTCGTCGAATTTCGCTACGCGATTAAAGCCGAACTCGTTAAAAATCATCACTTCGCCGCCCCAGATTTTGCCGTCCGTACCGTAGCCTGTGCCGTCAAAGCAAAAGCCGAGGTATTTTTTGCCGCTAAAAAGAAGGTCGTTTTGCGCCAGATTCGACACCAGATGCGCGAAATGGTGCTGGTAGCGAACCACCGGGTATCCGCGCTGCTCAAAAAATCGCGTATGCGAAAACTGTGGGTGCAGATCCGCGATGACGGCGTCGAACTTCAGCTCGTAGGCGCGCACAAACATATCCAAAAGCGCGAAAAATCGCTCATTCGTGGCGACATTTTTAAGATCGCCGATGTAGGGCGAGATGAAAATTTGCCCGTCTTTGTAGATCGCAAACTGATTTTTAAGCTCCGCTCCGAGCGCCAGAAAAGTGCCTTTTAGCTGGAACTTGCTAGGGAAAATTTTTGGATTCATTCCGCGAGATGTTCGCAAAAACAGAGCGCGATTTAAAATTCCGCTCGCTTGATCGTTCGCGCTTTTGAAATTTAACGCTGCGACGCCGTTTTTAAAATTTAATGTTGTGTCCTGGCTGCCTGGGGTCGCGTCTCGCTTGCTATTTGAGGTCACAAAGCGCTCGCTATCCGGGACTGCGATATTATGCTTGACTTCGCTTGACGCCGCTACGTCGCTTTTTAAATTTGAAGGTGCGGCGCCAAATTTATCGCTCAATGTTGCCGCGCCCTGCTCGCCTTTTGCTTTTTTAAAATTTTTCGCGTTCTCGGGGCTGCGGCGCTTCATATCAATCAATGTCGTGCTGTTTTTAAAATTTAAAGATGCACCGTCGCGTTCATCGTTTGATGCCACGACGTCGCGCCCGTCATCCGAGAACGCGTCGCAACTATCTATCGCCGCATCGGTGCTTTCATAGGCTATCGTCGCGTCGCAGATGCTACCTAGCGCCGCGCTTTCTTGCTCGTTTTTTGCTTTTTTGGATAAATTCTGCGAATTTTTTAGCTCGCAAACGGCTACTTGCGAGCTTTGCAGACCTTCACTCGGATCACGCTTCGAGCCTTGCTTGGAATTTGCCCGTTTCAGATCATCGCTTTTCGAGTTTGACGTATTTTCATTCGGCTGCCGCTTTATAATCACGTTCAAATCGGACTTCGTATCGATCGAGGGAAGCGACATAGCATGCGGTGCTTCAAAATTTTGCGCCATATTCTTGCTGTGAGCCCGGGTCTCAAGCGTGTATATATCGTGCGTGCGATCGTTTGCCTTCGCGCTTGCAGCTTCTTTATTAAATTCCTGCAAAAACGCGATGCTATCGTCGCTCGGCGTTAAAATTTCGCGGTCGTTATCCAGGTAAAACGATATGACGCCGCCCAGCTTCGCGCGCAACTCCTCGCTGCTAAAAATAATGGGCTCGCCGCTGATATTGGCGCTTGTGGCGACGATCGGGCGATCAAAGTATTCAAAAAGCAGCAGATGCACGCCGGTATTTGCGAGGAAAATACCGATTTTATCAAGGTTCGGCGCCACGCTTGGAGCGATAAAAATCGCGCCTGCTCTAAAAATCGCCGAAAAGCTCGCAGGTAAACGCACGAAATTGCCCCTGTTAGCGGAACATGTGCCGTGCGCCTCCGCCACACATGCCTGCGTAGAGCATGAGTCTTGCAAATTTATCGTCTGTTGCGGACTCGGCTCACACGCCGCGCGCTGCGAGTCTACTCTATCCTCAGTATGTCGCAAGTCCTGAATATCCGCTGAATTTAGCGAAATAGACTCGTCCGTCGCAAGCCGAAAATCAGGCTCATTCGCCACGCATTGCGAGTCTTGGCTATCCACTGCGGACTGTAAATTTAACTCATTAGTCGTATGTCGCAGCTCTAGCTCGCCTTCTGCTTGCAGCGAGCTCAAATTTTTAGCCGCGCGCTGCAAATCAGACCGATCGTATGCGCACTCTAGCTCGTTTGCCGCATACTGCGAGTCGTCTGCTGCTAGCATATCGCAGGCGAAATTACGGTGCGTCGTTTTGCTAAAAATTTGTGCACTCTGCAATTCGCCCTGTTCTGCACAATCTTCAGCGCTTTGCGTACTAAATTTTTGCGCCGCAAAATTGCGCAAATTTTGTAGCGCAGAGCCCCGCTCTTGCGCCGTCTCTTCTTGCTCGCCTGCAAATCTCAGCGATATAGGATTTTTGCCTTGCGCCTTTAAATTTTGCGTGCCGAAATCCGCCGCAAAGCCCGTAAGCGTGCGCCAAACAAACTCACGCTTTTTTAAAATCACGATCGGCTTGACATTGCAATCTATCAGCGCCTCTTCCTCTGCGCTTAAGCTAGCTGCGCGCCATGCCTGCGCTGCGTCGCGACACATGATCGCAAAGGGCTTGCTCGGGCGTTTTTTGAGCATTCGCAGCATGCGTACCGCGCGCTCGTTCGTCGCATCGCAAACGATATGAAAGCCGCCCATCCCTTTGATCGCACCGATCTGTCCACGCCGCAAAAGCTCCGCCGTGCGCGCTATCGCCTCCTCGCCGCTTGATAAAATTTTACCGCCCACGCCGCATAAAAACAGCTGCGGACCGCAGTGTGGGCAGGAGATCGGCTCGGCGTGATAGCGGCGCGTGAGCGGGTCCGTGTATTCGCCGCGGCAGAACTCGCACATCTCAAACGCCCTCATCGTGGTGTTTGCGCGGTCGTACGGCAGCGCGGCGATGATGCTAAGGCGCGGGCCGCAATCCGTGCAGTTGATAAATGGGTAGTGAAAGCGCGGATTTTGCGGGTCGTAAAACTCTTTTTTGCACTGATCGCAGATCGCAAAATCGGGCAAAATCGGATTAAATTTACGCCCCTCTTTGGATTGTGTGATCTTAAAATCAGTAAAATTCTGCGTAAAATCTTGTGTATTTAGATCGGTGTGGATAATTTTATCGATACGACAAAGCGGCGGCGCTTCGCTGCGGAGGCGCTGCTCGAAAATTTTTAAAATTTCTTCTTCGCGCATATCTTGCTCGGCAATTTGCGAATCGTGTTTAAAGCCCTGTAAATTCCCCTTCGCGCCTTGCAAATTGTACTTAATATTTTGCAAGTCTTGCAGCGATTCATTCTGTGACGTACCGCGCTGCTGCGACGAATTTTGCACGACGAAATTTTGATCCGACGAAGCGGGCAAAATGGAGTCCTGCTCGTTTAGATCGGTCTCGAATAAGTTTGGTAAAAATTTCTCGCTCGCTGTGGCTTGCAAATCTTTCGTCAAATAATGCGGCAAGCTCGTCAAATCTGAATCAGGCGGATTTGCTAAATCATTCGCCAAATCGCGCGACAAGCCGGTCAAATCATTTGGCAAGCTCGGCGCGCTCTGCGGCGAAAAGGGGCTCTCGTTTAAATTTGAACTTGCAAAATTTTGTGATGAGTTTGCGGCTTTGTTAGAATCCGACTCGGCAGAATTTAAAGACCGAGCAGCTGATAACGATACTTTCTGCGCTTGAATTTCGTTAGAATTCGGCTCATCTAAATTTAAAGGGGCGGAATTTTTATCAATCAAGCCTTTTTGCGGCTCGGAAAGGTCTGCGCAAACGATGATTTTAACGCCCTCGCCGTCGTTATAAACCTCGCCTTTCAGCCCCAAATCCACGGCGAGCTTGTAGACGAACGGGCGAAACCCGACCCCCTGCACTGCTCCGAAAACCTCAAATTTAGCCGCTTTCATGTATGTGCTTTCATAAATTGCGCGCCGCAGGAGCTGTTTTGCGAGCAAGTTGCGTTCGCAGCAAGCGGACAAAACGTACCGGGCGGTGCAAAATATGCTTTAAATTTAATAAAATTTGTTCTTTCACGCCCGCGCCCTTTGCCGCTTTTTTTGAAATTTCGCGCAATCTCGTTTGCGCTAAGCTTACCAGCATGACGCAGCTATCGACGCCGCAATATCCGCGCAACTCGCTGTTTTGCGGACAAGACTTAGGAGTTTTACCAAAAATTCGCATATATGCCCGATCTAGCGAGCTTGAAGCGCGAAGCTGTCGCTAAAGCTCGCGTCAAAATTTTTGCAAAGCTTAAGCATCAAATCCGCAAATTTGCGCCCGCTAAACATCGCTCCGCCGAAGATCAAAACGTCAAAGTCCTCTTTGCACTCATCCGCCAGATCGCTTAAAAAATAGCCCAAACTATCGAAAAATCCGAACGCAAACAGCTTTTCATTGGCGCCTGCGAGCGCATAGCTCATCGCCGAGCGCAAAATTTTATCCGCTTGCACGCAGCCGCGCTCATCAGTGCAAAAATCGAGTCGCACCCCTTTGCCGCCCGCAAAATCCTCCGCAGCCGCTATCAAAAACGCCGCATCGCGCCCCCAGATAAGCTGTGCGGCGACGCTAAAGATGGTGTGAAATCCCGCGTTTGCACTTTTTAAAATTTCATCGATTTTTGCGACGTTTACGCTAAATTTGGCGCTGAAATTTTCAAGCAGCTTCGCGCCCGTTTCGTCCGCGCAAATTTGCGCCTTAAGCTCGTCGAAGCTGCGCGGCAGATTAAATTTAAGCAGATTTATTTTAGAGCTTTCGCCGTAAATTGCGATCTCGTCGTCTGCGCCTACGCCCAAAAAGCAGCGCAAAACGCGTTTTTTGGAATCATTCAAAACCCCCTTCTCGCGGCACGTAAGCGCAAAAAGAGCGGAGTTTTTGTCGTTTGAGTTTTTCAGATAAGAGCTTGCGGCGTCGCTTAAAAGGTCCTCGTTTTGCACGATCAAAAAGCCGTTTTGCAGCGGCGCGACCTTAAAAATTTTATCTTTCTGCGCTGCGCTTTCGCATTTTGCGCTTAAAAAATAGATCCCGTCGCTTGCCAAAGCACGTCCCAGCGCAAACACGAATATGTCGCCCGCAAGCTTTACGTCAAAAAATTTAGGCGCGTCCTCGTGATTTTTTCTAAAGATCGCATTAGTTTTTAGGCTTATGAGCGGCTTTTCGAAGGCTGCGAGCGCGATTTTGCTCTTTTCGTCGCTCACAAAAATCCCATCCAGCGCCCCCACTCCTGCGGCTATTAGAAAATCAGCGCTAAAATCCACGTCCGCCTTGAGCGTGAAAGTTGCGCCGCCGCGCTTAATCTGCACCTGCTGAGCATGAAATAAGTTTATGCGGCAAAACTCTAGTAAGCGGGCAAAATTCTCCCTATTTACCGCTTCAAATTTTCCCTCATGAAGCACGCTGGCGCCGCTTATTATTGCGAATTCGTTTTGAGACGGCTCGGCGTGAGCGAGGTACTCTTTCATCACTCGCGGAGTGAAATTATTAAATTTAGCCGCGCTACGGGCGTTTGAAATTTCATCCTCTAAAAATTTACTTATATCGCCCGAGGAGGTATCTTCAAACGTGCCGTTAAATTTCAGTGCTTTCGCTTCGGCGCTGCCCTCGTCCACCACGCGCACGGAGGATTTTGCCAAAAATATGGAGTTTGGGGTCAGCGGCATCGCCTCGTCGCTAAATTTTAAAATTTCATCCTCGCCGCCGCGCACGAAAAGGCTTATTAATCTCGCCTCTTTTTTCAGGCAAAACTCAAGTGCGCTTTTGCGAGCATAAAACAGCAAAAAGTGCGCTATCAGCGCGTTTTCATTAAGGTAGTTAAACTCATATGCTACTATCATCTCGCCCCCTTTTTGCAAATCGATCCGCGATATCTTGGGCGCTGAGATCGGCGATTTTTTCATGCGCGAAACCAAGATCCGATAGGTACTTAAGCGCCGTTTTTTCCATGATTTTTGAGGACTCTAAAATCACGGAGCTTAGCTTAAAGCTCGCTTCTTCGATGCGCCGCTGCTCGACCGATAGTATTTTAACGTGAGGCTGATCGCCGCAAAGATCCATCATCTGCAGGGTTTGAAGCATTTCGACCTCATGCGCCGAGCCGCTCCAGCTGATCTGCTTAGGCATCGCGTCGTAGTCGAAAAAATACACCTCGCCGCCCTTTGCGCCGTCCGCGTCTATGCAATCTACGAGCAAAATTTCATCAAATTCTGCCATCGTAGGCATCAAAAAGCTAGCCAAAGTCCCGCCGTCGATAAATCGGATCTGATCCGCACTCGGACTCGGCGCGGTGGAATTTATGGCGATGAAGTCCGCATTGATAGAGCTTTGCGCTACGGAATTTATGACGGAATTCCGCAAAGCAGAATTTGAAGCGAAATTCTGCTTTGGGGAATTTTCTGGATTAGAAGTTCGGTCTAAAGTTACTGCTGCGAAATTCTGCTCGGAGATAAAATTTTCATTCGCAAAATTTTGCAAGGGGTCGTGCTCTATGGAATTTTGCGAGGTAGAATTTTGTATCGCAGAGACTTGGGCGGAATTTTGCATAAAATTCTGCGCCGCGAAATTCTCGCCCGCCATAGAATTTCGTGCGGTAGCTTTAGGATAAAATTTATAGTTCTGCGCGAGCGCGCGGACGAAGTGCACGCCTATGCCCTCGTCCGCGTAGATGACGTTGCCGATACCCAGTACCAGCACCCTCAAGCGTGCTCTTCCTTTTTAAATTTATAGCCGCTTACGATCGCATCCATCGCGCCGTCCCTACCCTTGACGGCGTTAAAGACCGCCATATAGACGTGGATCGGCACGAAGATTATGATGATATTCATGCAAAGATGATGTATCATTCGCACCTCGCTTAGACCGCCCATCGCAGCTTCCAGCGGGCGCAAGAGCCCGTATAGTGCGCCGCCTAACCCCTCGTGATAGACGTGCACGTATAATATCATACCCGTTAGGCAGATTACGAACAGCACTAGATAAAAGCCCAGATAGGAGATGAACTGTAGCGGGTTGTAAACGCCGCGAAGATGCGGGTGCTCGCCCAAAAAGATATAGTATTTGATCTGAGCGATCCAGACGCGCGGGCTAAAAAAATCCTTGATGCTTAAAAGCTCTTTTCTGCTCTTTTTATCGAAGAAGAAAAGATAAGTTTTAAAGATCGCCGCACCGATCATCGCAAAGCCGAAGATCAGATGCACGAATCTAAATTTGGCCTGCATGAAAAGCACCGGCTCGGGACTCACCTCGGGCGCGGTGAAAACAAAAGCGATGTAATATCCGGTGATCACCAAAATCGTAATGCAAAGCGCACGCAGCCAGTGCGTGAGCCTAAGACCGATTGAGAACTCGTATTCCGCAAATCTTTTTTTCATCGTTTATCCTTTGCTGGGATCTACCCTATAGCAGCCGAGCTCCGCTCCTTTAGCG
>CAURFS010000036.1:0-11401 GCA_963523845.1 uncultured Campylobacter sp.
TGGGAGAGCGCTTGAATGGCATTCAAGAGGTCGGCGGTTCGATCCCGCTTAACTCCACCATTTAAGCTATTTTTAAGTTTTAATCACTTCTTTTAGATCTCTTTTGCTTCCTTTAAACGCCGATATTTAGGGATTTTTAGTAATTTTTGATTATTTTTGTTTCTTTTTGTGTTATAATTATTTTAGAATAATTCAGTTAGTTATTAGGTTAGTTAAAACCTATTAGGTCAGTTTTTAAACTTTTTGATATGCTATTTGAATGCCAAAACAAAAGCGCATCCTCGTATTCAATTTAACCAAATAGCGCATTTAGGAGCATTTGGTAGTACCTAAAAAACATACTTGCAATAAAAACCACAAAGCGAATGCAAATGTAAAATTCTGATTAAAAAATTTCCCATTTCTTAAAAATAAATTGATTTTACTCCAGTACAGTTTTACTTTATAATAATACTTTTATAATTTTTGTATTACAATACCGAAATTTTTTAAGGAGCGATGATGAAGAATTTTTTTAAAATTTTAATCTTGAGTTTGCTTTTTTTAAGCACCGCTTTTGGCGCCAAAATTCCACAAGATACGATTATCGTGGGGATCGAAGCCGAGACGCCGCGAATAAACCCGCTTTATGACGAGGATCACGATCCGACGCTTTCGCTTGTGTTTTCCGGCCTTACGAACCACGACGAAAACTCAAATTTAGTCCCGGAGCTTGCGACTTCGTGGAAGGTTAGCGAGGACGGCAAGGTTTATGAATTCGTGCTTAGAGAGGACGTTTTGTGGCACGATGGGGTAAAATTTGGCCCGGAAGACGTTAAATTTACGATAGAGGCGGCAAAAGACAAGAAGCTAAACGCTCCTGCGATATCAAACTACGAGATGGTAAAAAGCGTTGAAATAACGAGCCCGAATAGCGTAAAGATCACGCTAAGCGAACCGTTTCCTCCGTTTTTGGATACGCTTAGTTTTGGCATGTTGCCAAAGCATATCTTAGAGGGCAAAGACATCAACAGCGACGAGTTTAACAACAAGCCGGTAGGAACGGGAGCTTATAAAGTTACCGAGTGGAAAAAGGGAGAGTATATAAAATTCGTCGCCAACGATAAATTTTATAAAGGCGCTCCAAAAACTAAAAATATCTTCTTAAAAGTCCTAGCCGACGCGAATATCAGGCTGCTTCAGTTAAAAAGCGGCGAAATCGATGCTGCGCTAATCGATCCAAGCGGCGTAAAATCGGTGGAAAAAAGCAAGACCCTCAAAGTTCTTCGTTTTGCGAGCGCCGATTATAGGGCATTGATGTTTAATATGAACGACGAGCTTTTCAAAGATAAAAATGTAAGAAAAGCGATAAATTACGCCGTGGATAAGTCGAGCTTCGTCAATGTTTTACTCCACGGATACGGCTTTGAGGCGCATAACCCGATTCAAACGAGCTGGGCAAATAGCGACGATAAGGAGCTTATGTTTAAATACGACCCGAAAAAAGCGGATGAGCTTTTAAAGCAGAGCGGCTGGAGTAAAAACAAAAAAGGCTTTTATGAAAAAGATGGTAAAACTCTCGGTTTTGAAATTTTAGCTTTTAATACCGACCCGCTTAGAGTATCGCTAGCAAAAGCTCTTAGCAGCGAGCTGGTAAAATTTGGAATCGACGCCAAAGCATACGGCAAGCCTAAAACCGCTTTTGAAATTTCTAAAGTGCAGAGTTTCGTAATCGGCTGGGGCAGCCCTTTTGATCCAGATTTTCATACGTATAGAATTTTCGGGAGTTTTGCCGACGTAGATAAGAATGAAAACGGCTGGAACTATAGCCACTATAGCGACGAGAATGTCGATAAGGCTCTAAAAAGCGCAAGAAGCACTCAAAATATGGATGAGAGAAAGAAATTCTACAAAGAATTTCTAAAAGCGATCCACGATAATCCTCCTTTTGTTTTCATAGCTTATCTTGATTTTCCACTTGTTTATAACAACGAAATTTCAGGCATTAAAACAAGAAAATTGGGGCATCACGGCGCCGGATTTTTGTGGAATATCCACGAATGGCAAAAGCAAGTTAAATAGTTGAAAAATTTAATCTTTAAAAGAGTGGCGTCGAGTTTGGCGCTGCTCTTTTTTCTATCTTTAATCGTTTTTTTGCTGATTTTTATCCTGCCCGGAAGCGTTACGGACGCTATGTTTTCGCGCCCGGAGGCGGTGAGCGAGAGCGTAAAAAAACAGATCGAGATAAATTTAGGCTTAGATAAAAACGTATTTTTACAATATTTCTCGTGGATCTTTGCGTTTTTGCAGGGAGATTTCGGGCTATCTTTGATAAGCGGCGAAAGCATTTCCGCGATTATCGCAAAAAGGCTTCCAAACACTATCGTTCTGTCGCTCGCATCATTTTTTTTCATAAGTCTGTTTTCGCTTATCCTGGGCTTTATTTGCGCTATTTATAAGAATAAATTTATAGATATTTTTATAAATGTCACAACTTTTTTGCTTGCCTGCTTGCCGCATTTTTGGGTCGGACTTGCTTTTATTCTTGTTTTTAGCCTGATTCTCGGGCTTTTTCCAAGCTCGGGAGTAAATGAGATCAGCCAAAGCGGAATTTCTCTCAAACACCTATTTTTGCCGCTTTTAAGCGTAGTTTTGCCACATCTTGGGCTTAATATTAAATTTATCAAGGACACTTTTTTAGAGAGCTTAGGTAAGGATTTTATCCAAGCATCTTACGCAAGAGGGCTTGAAAAAAGTAGAATTTATCTACTGGCATTTCAGGACGCTCTGCCCGTTATAGTGCAGTATCTAGGAACCTTAATGGGAGGTATATTTGCAGGATCGTACGTAGTCGAGAGCGTATTTTCATACCCCGGCATCGGCGAACTTGCGATAAGCTCGGTCGTTTCAAAAGACTATCCGGTAGTCATTAGCGTGGTGCTGCTTAGCGCCGTTTTTGTTATATTGTCAAATTTACTGGCGCAGATCATCGCGATTATGCTCGATAAGAGGAATTTATGAAAATTTATAAATTTTTCTTAGCGGTTTTTGTATTTTTTGTTATCTTGGCGGTTTTCGCTCCGTTTTTTGCGCCGTTTGATCCAAATTTTAGCGATTTTCAAAACGTAAATTTAGCCCCAAATCAAACTCATATTTTCGGAACAGATTTTATGGGTAGAGACCTGCTGAGTCGCGTATTTTACGCTCTTAGAACATCGCTTATCGTAGGGGTCGGGGCGAGTTTCATAACAACCATCATTGCCTCTTTTTACGCCTACGTCGCAACGCTTAATTCAAATTTTATAAAAGAGCTTTTTGACAGGCTGATAGATGCGTTTTTGTCCCTGCCTAGCATTATATTTATTATGATCTTTTCATCGATTTCCGGCGGCAGGCTATTTACGATTATCCTTATAATCGGACTTTGCTCATGGATGCAAAGCGCAAAGGTTATTTTGGGCGCTCTTAAAACGATGCTTAAAAGCGATTTTATAGCTCAAGCTAAAATAAACGGAGCGACGCATTTTAAACTTATATTTTTTGAAGCGCTTCCAAATTTAAAGGCTCTGCTTTTTACGCTTTTTGGTATCAACGCCGCGCATGCGATCGCCATGGAAGCGACGCTTAGCTTTTTTGGAGTAGGAAGCGATCTGTCCGCAATCAGCCTAGGCCTCATGCTAAATGAAAGCACGCAGGCTCTATTTATGGGCTCTTGGTGGGTCGTGCTTTCCCCCGGGGCGGTGCTGTTTCTGCTCATACTCTCTTTTGCGATTTTAAGCACGAGCTCAAACGGCAAGGGTATAAAAATATGATCGAGATAGAAAATTTAAATCTAAATTTTAAAAATAGGCCGATTTTATCAAATCTTGATTTTAGTCTCGCTCAAAACGAATGCGTCGCGATCACCGGAAATAGCGGCTGCGGAAAGTCGATGTTTGCAAAGGCGATGATAAGGCTTTTTGATGACGATTTTAGCCTTAGCGCCGATAAATTTAAAATTTGCGGCAGAGATATTTTAGCTCTTGATCAAAACGAGCTTAGAGAGCATAGGCGAAATGTCTGCGCTCTGATCTTTCAAAACAGCCACGGCTCCTTTCATCCCATGCTAAACGTAGGCGATCATTTCAATCTCTATCTTAAAAAAACTACGGAAATAGGCCTTATTAAAAAAACGGCTTTTGAGTATTTTTACAAATTCGGCTTTGACGACGCGAACACGCTTTGGCATAAATTTCCTTACGAGCTAAGCGGCGGAGAAGCGAGCAGGGTTCAGATAGTCTTGGCGCTTTGCCTGAAGCCCAAAATTTTAATATGCGACGAGATCACAAGCTCGCTCGATACTCTAAACAAAAGAAATATTATAAATATGCTAAATTCTCTCAAGCGCGAGATCGGCATTATATTTATCACCCATGAGCTCGGGCTTATCTCGCATCTGACGGGTAGAATTTTAAACCTTAAAAACGGAAAATTTCAATGATATTAGAGGTTAAAAACATATCGAAAAATTTCGAATTTAGAGAGCATTTCGGACACAAGCAGATCTGTTTAGAAGTGCTAAACGGCATTAGCTTTAATCTCGAAAGCGGCGAGAATTTATCCATCCTAGGACAAAGCGGAAGCGGCAAAAGCACTCTGGCTAAAATTTTGGCTCTAGTTATAAAACAAAGCGGAGGCGAGATATTTTTTGAGGGCAAAAATCTATCAAATTTAAACCAAAATGAGATTTTACGATGCAGAAGCCGGATCCGCCTCGTGATGCAAAATCAAAAACTATGCCTAAATCCGGCTCTTAAAATCAAAACTCAGATTAAAAACATAAAGAATTATCTTAAACTAAATTTTGATGACGAGCTTGTAGGCTCGCTTTTAAAAACGCTAAATTTGCCCGCAGAAATTCTAGCTAAGCTCCCGCATCAAATTAGCGGCGGCGAGGCTGAGCGAGTAGGCATGTTAATAGCCATGCTCTCAAACCCGAAACTCCTAATCCTCGATGAGATAACGAGCGGGCTTGATTTTGAGGCGAAAGAGAGGCTTTTGGATATGCTTTTGACGCTTAATAAAAGCATAAATATCATATTTATAACTCACGATTTAGCGAGCGCAAGAAGGGTTGCGGGCAAGGTTTTGCTGCTCGAAAAAGGAAAGCAAATTTTCTTCGGCGACTTTGAAAACATTAAAGAGTGTCCTAAATTTTTAGAGCTTTCAGAGGCCTTGAGTTATTAGGTGCTGCGCGATGTTCATGTGCAAAGAGCGCGCGCCTTAATCCCGATACGCCGCGAAATTTTAATGTATTTCGGCAAGAAATTCTAAAAGCGATCCTTTTTAATCTCTTTTATCTCCTGCGCGCGGGCGCCTGCCTTGGATTTTGATTATTTTCCTTCCTTTTATATTTGTTTGGATATAATTTTTCCGAAAAATAGGTATCAAACGGCACCAAACCGTTAGCCACAGATTTTTTAGACCTAACGTGAAATAAAGGAGAGATTATGCCATTTATAGATGAAGACTACGTAAATATCGTGCCGCAGGATCTGCTAGAGCGCGGTATATGCCTAAGAGAGAAGCTTGGTTCTTATTATATCGCTTGGAGATTCGACGATGTAATGGAGGTGCTTAAAATCGCAAAAAGCAAAGATATGGTTATCGTCGGAGGAGAGGTATATCGCCTAAGCGGTAATGAGCCCATTATCACATACGATAGCTGGAGCATTAAAGAGGGAGATGACGGTGACGATGCATTCGAACTAGCGGTTCGATACATCACTAATTATCGCGCCAGAAACGGAGATGACTTTGCATACTGCCCGACTATTTGTCCATATACCATCCTACAGGAGCCAAATGAAAATTTTAGCTTCCAATATTGAAAAGGAGAGATTATGTCATTTATAGATGAAGATTACGTAAATATCGTGCCGCAGGATCTGCTAGAGCGCGGTATACGCTTAAGGGAGGAGTACGGAATTTATGGAATCGCTTGGAAATTTGACGATTTAATGGAGGTGCTAAAAATCGCAAGAGATAGAGATATGCTTATCGTCGGAGGGGATGTATATCGCCTAAGCGGCAATGAGCCCATAATCACATACGATTGCTGGTGTACAAACGAGGGGGATGACAATGCATTCGAAGTAACGATCGAATATATCACTAAGTATCGCGCTAGAAACGGAGATGACTTTGCATATTGCCCAGTCATTTGCCCCGGGCGGGTGTCCAAATGAAATTTTTAACTTCCAATGCAGAATATGCTGGTTTTGCTCATATTCTGATAAATATAAAATGTGTGTCAAACTAAATGACAATATGTGCGTAGATGGGATATAAAAGATTTTTAGGAGCGATTTTGAAAGACAACGAAGTAGTTTTAATACTATCGATCGAAAGCGATAGGGATCTATCCGAAACAATAAGCAGCAGCGGCATATCCGCAACAAAAGCCTGGCGCAAAGGAGATTTTAAAAAAGGCTCTATTTTAAAATATAAAAATTTTGGATTTAGCATAGAGGAAAAATTTTATGATATACCTTTTGCGGGAGATCTAGTTAAAAAATTTTTAGCAGATATAAATGTCGCGAGGAGTATAAAATTACAAAGCGTGAAAAAGCTGCTAAGAGTCGTAGTTTACAGTTATAATAGCATGCCCGGTCTATATTATAATGCAAATTTACTGAAACTATTAGCAGATAATAATGTGGATTTGGACAACGACATATACTGCCTAGATGGATAAATTTGAATCGTTATCGAGACGCATTTATCGATGAAATTCTTTGACTCTGATTGGGCGAAAGATGACAAGCTGTCCTTGGAATTTCATATAAGGATAATTTAAAACCATGAAACCGGTAAGAATTGTAATGACGATATTTTTTATTATCCTATCGTCTCTAAATTTTCATAAACTATTAACGGAAGGCGGTTATCGCGGAGGGAAAGTTTATGTCGTAGCCACAACCCAATCCGTCATTATGCAACTACTACTTATCATAGGATTGATCCTGTATTTGATATATCTGATAAGAGTAAAAGAGTATTATAAGCTGGGCTCAAATTTTACGCTTTCTAAAAAGGAGGACAAAATGAACTTATCGAATAGAATAAAAGCGCTAAAGGCGCGGCTTAAACTGCAAAAGCCGGAAATTATAACAAATCCTGTACAAAAGGATGAGCTTGTCGAGCAAGATTTGTGCGGTAAAGATCTGTGTGATTTAGACCATAGCACAATCAAACTCTTATCGGGAGATTTGCAGGTTTTCAATGACTATACTTTTAGGTATTATATCCTGGATTTTATTGATTTTTACGAGCGCTTCGGCGATGAGGAGGTTATAGAGGATATGTTCATTCAGGCGCTTATGCCGCCTATGCGGCGGGCTCGAGCGAAACAATTTAGCAGGGATGAGGTAAAAATAATTATAGATTTTTTGCAAAAAAATTATGAAGATATTGCGAGAATTACGCATTCCAAGAAATATAAAAAGTTAAAACCCTACGAACAAGAAGAAATTTATATACCATTCAAACATTTTGAAAAGGAGATAAAAAGCGCTATAAAATTTTGGGAGAAGCATTATGATGGAATTTTATAAGGGTAAAAATTTATAAGAATTGGCAAATGCGCTTAATAGAGACCGATTTGGGTAAATACGAGGAATATATCTATTTCTTTATAGAGAAAAACAGGGCGTATTTTAACGCCTACCAAGAACAGATATTTCCTTTCGATATGGAGTACATACCTAGCTTATTGTGGCTGCTTGCATCTTTTGCAGAAACTACGATTAAAATTTTTGATGATTTGGACGAAAAGACAAGAAATGAAATTTTCGATTTTGTGGAAAAGGGAGCGGCAAGCGAAGACGAATATATCGGCACGGCGTTCTGCACCGGCTTTGTTGAGACAATTATAAATATTGCGAAAAAAGACGAATATAAGATAATTAGCAAATACTTTAGGGGTGAAACGCTAGAATACGCCATTGCTTGGATGAAATTTGGCGAATAGCTACGGCGGGTTTTATTAAAGTCATATTTTAAAACAATAAGGAGCTGTATGGCTAAACATGAATTTTTGCTCAAAAAGACAAAAGAAAATATCTTCTCTAAAGAGCATTGCGTAGTAATTAGCGACGATCTGATACTTCATATTTCGTACTCTCTAAAGTGGGTACAAACCACATGGAACGATGAGGTAAATTTGAAAAAAGGTCTAAATTACTATGGCTATAGCTGGATAGAAGATAAAGCTAAATTTAGAGATATAATATGCTCTTGGAGGTCGCTTTTCTTGAGTGCGGATGAGCAAATTGTTTTTGATAAAAACTGCGCGCTAAATAAATCCTCAGTTATCGAGCAATTAGACAGTCTATTAGAACTAATCGATTCGGCAATTAAAAATGATTTATATATTTTGCATCTAGGGATTTAGCAAGTATGCGGCGATTTAATAATAAAACAGAAGAAAGATCATGAAAAGAAATTATAAAAAGATAATACCCGTAAGAGGTAGAAGGAAATTTTCGATTAATAATTTTAGAGAAATTTTCGCGGAGGGCGATATACTGCAAATCGGTCAAAGGCGGTTTTTATTTTGTAGCTGGAATAACCTGCTGCGTATAAACGGCGATAATTCGGGGGAGTTTATAGTATTGCCGCCCGAAGCTAATGCGAAAAATAATAATGGTCTGATTTCTAAAAAGTGGATATTGGAGAATTTAGATTTTGTATGTGATACCGAGCCGTCCAGAAATATAAGCATATTTTCTTATTACGATAGCTCTGTGACCGAATACAAAAGGATAAATGATAAAATTCCTGCAAAATTTACTTATAAATTTTTAGAATTCAAAGACGATCTAAAAAATGGAGATATTATAGAGTGTCACAAGGCTTTTCGTCCATATGATCGAAAGATAAAATTTATCGTCGCAACCGATACGGAAGGATGCCCGAGACTACCCTATCTGGAGGGGTTTTATTCCGGTATGTTTGCGCCTATTGGCTATAGCGATAAAATGCGCTCGAATAAAGGACGGGAATATGCGATAAGCTCGAGTTGGCTAATTAAGAACTGGGAAGCCGCCTTTGTCGGTAATTGCGATATAAGGCACACTTATGTAAATTTACAAAATCGAAAAGAGGTTTTAAATTTTACCGATAAAGAGTTGGAAAATTTTATAAAAATTAAGCGAAAGAGATTAAAATTTAAATGGAAAAAGTAGATAAGGATTTTAAAGCGAGCTTGCATAATATCACGCAGCAAAAGGGCTTTGAAAGATGGCGGCAATGATAAAAAGCATTATAAATCCAAGTAATTTTGACGTAGAATTCAGGAAAATAAGTAGAAACAAAAGAGGAATAGCGAGATCAAGAATAGATTTTGAAAATATTAATGTCGAGGCTAAAATTAGATTGGTTATGTTTTTAATTTCAAAAGTAAGCTCTTTAGATAGCGTAGTTTATAAAATTCTTTTTTGGGAAAGAGATGAGAAAATAGAGGAGTATCTTCTTAAAAATATGAAGGGGCAATACACAAAAGCTAAGCCTTATAAAAACGGCGCCAGAGCGGGCGTTGTCTTTATAAAAGAAAAAGCGCTTGAGCCAAATTTTTTGAGGTCCATACTGCTGCACCATTTTAATTTTGAGCTGGCAAAAGAGCCATCTTTGAATATCAGAGTTCAATTAGCCGCAAACAATAAAGAGAAATTTTCGATTTTATTTGATATATACGATGACCGAGGCTGCTATGTGTATTACTTTTAAAATTTTATAATGAAAATATTTGAGGAAGGAAGATATGGCAATTTGGCAATGTGAGTTTTTTATTCTACCTAAAAGCGATACATACGATCTGCAATACGACCGGCAATATGGCGATATAAAGCTCTTTGAAGACGATAAGTATTGGAAAAAGGCAAAGATCAAAAAAGAGATATTTTCTGAAATTTCGCGCCTATTAAAGCCCGAAAAATCTTGGTCTAACGAAATAGATCTATATGGAAGCGAAAACGGCAATCGCTTAGAGGTATTTTTTGATGCTAATAATATAATAGAGTCCGTTACGTTTCGTATCGATTTTAGATCCGAGTATGAAGCCGTATTAAGGGGCATAATATCATTGTGTGAAAAAAACGGCTTTTGCATTATAGACGGCAATTTAAATAATTTAAAATTATCCTTTAATGCTATAAAAGAGGCAATCAACAAATCCAAAAACAAAGAATTTTTTACAGAACTTGTTAGAAATAGTATAATAGGCGATAAAAAAGAACCGCCTATCATAGAGGCCGTAGATGATTTCAAATTTAAGGATGATTTTAAATGATTGTAAAATGTATAAAAGAAGATAGGCATGAGTATCTGGGATTAAACAGAACCTATTTTGTTCATGGTATCCAATATGAAGAGGGACAGGTTTATTATTGCATATTACCGTTTTTAGATGATATAGATTACAATCGATTTAATAGCAAATATTTTCAAGTAATCGATGAGACGGTGCCTACAAATTGGAAATTTGGGATGCATAGGGGATTTTTTGGATGTTTTACCGCATCTTACGAAGAGCTCATAGCAGACGCGGATCATTATGGAAAGCTTATTGACGGAGATCCGATAGAGGAGGAAATTTTTAGGAAGAGAAGAGCCGAGATGATCGATGACGTATATAATACCCATATCATCAAGGATCTTAACCGCTTCATATATGATCTAAGCCCTAACCTATCGGTACAGATGAATATTGCAAATAAAGTGCTGGATATAGAGATATCGGACGCAAACACTGAGGCCAAACATCGCAAAATGAATATTTTAAAGGATGACGGATATAGCTGGTATTTGATAGAATCGGACATAAGCACCTTTCAAGCCAACGCTACTAATGATTATTTAAGACCCGTATTAAAATATCTTAAATTGTGGTTAGGCAGAAAAAATTTTAGATAACCTGGCAGAAAGGTTTAATATGGCGATCGTATCTAATAAGGGAATTTTTATAAAAATTTTGAATGAAGATATTGATGTATGACGCCCGGTAAAGGCTGCTCAAATCGCGCAATATATTTTTAAAATTACCGATACGACGAAATTTGAATCCGAACTGGATGAAATTTTAGAATTCAAATGCGGAGATATCGTTAAGTGTAAGGAAAAAGACGGCGATTTCTATGCTTTTGAGCTATTATAAAAACCCGCCTTATAAATAACAACGCGCTTATCATATGGCTTGATTTAATCCCATTTTTCGCTATAATGAATGTCAAATTTCACTCACGGGGATAGCGATGAGCCTTGTTTCTTACGAATTAAAAAAACAAAAGCTGGATGGAGCGCGCAATGTGGCGCTTTGGAAGGCGCGTGGCGGCGTGGCGGCAGTAGTACTGGCGCTGTTTATTGCTATGCGCAAGGATTTCGG
>CAURFS010000037.1:0-11380 GCA_963523845.1 uncultured Campylobacter sp.
GCCGTAGCGACTCCGCATAAATAAAATCGCGCGCGCAAAGAGCTTGGAAGCGGCAAGATCGAGGCTGTTGGTCGGCTCGTCGAGCAGATAGAGCTTCGCGCGCTGCGCCAGAGAGAGCGCAAACGCGATGCGCTGCGTCTGCCCCGAGCTAAGCTCGAAATGCTTCTTTGATAAAAAACTTCTATCAAGCCCCGTTAGGCCGAGCGCCTCATCAACCCGCTCGTCAAATTCCGCAAGTGCGCCGCGACTTTTGAGCGCAAATTTAAAATTTTGCTCCACGCTGCGTTTTAAAAGCACGGGCTCGGGCAGCAGCAAGCAGGTCTGCCGCAGCGTCTGCAAAGAGGGCGCCCGCTGCCCCCAAAGCTCCACGCTGCCGCTACTCGGACGCTGCAAAAAGGACAAAATCCGCAGTAGCGTGGATTTGCCGCTGCCGTTGGAACCCAAAAGCGCCGTGATGCCGCTCGTATTTAGATCAAGGCTAGGGATATTTAGAATTTCGCTCCGTCCATAGCGCAGCACTAGATCCCGAACCGAGATCAGCTCGCTATTGGGTACAGATCGCACAGCAGCGGAATTCTCATTTGCAAAATTCTTTCTCGCAGAATTCTCACTCGCGAAATTCTCTCTTTCGGAATTTTTACTCGCAGAATTTGCGCTAATGGAATTCTCGGTTGCAGAATTTTTACTCGCAGAATTTTCTGAAGTAAAATTTTTACTCGTAGAATTCTCTCCTGCAGAATTTACGTCTGTGGAATTTTCGCTTATAAAATTTTCGAGCTCTTTGCCCGCTCGGTTTTTGTCCGTGAAATCTTTGCTCGGACGCTTTAGCTTATCTGCACTCATCGATCCAGCCTTTTTAGCGCGTGGATGGCTAAATTTACCGCAAACGCTATTAAAATCAGCACCAGCGCGAGCGCTATACCCATCGCAAACTCGCCCTTGTTGGTCTCAAGCGAGATCGCCGTGGTGATAGTGCGGGTGAAATATTTGATATTGCCGCCGATCATCATCGCTACGCCCACCTCCGCGACGATCCGCCCATAAGCGGTGGCGATGACGACGAGTAGGGCGTAACGTAGCTCGTAAAGCACGCAAAGGATTAAATTTAGCGGGCTTAGGCGGTAGTTCATAATGTTTAGATAGTGCTTCTTATCCATATTTTCGATGACGCTGGCGCTTAGCGAGACGATGATAGGGAGCGCCAGCACAAACTGCCCGAGCATCACGGCCTTGAGCGTAAAAAGCAGCCCCAGCTCGCCCAAAGGGCCGTTTCTGGATATGAAAGCATAAAGTATCAGTCCTATTGCTACAGTGGGCATCGCAAGCGCTACGTCGCTTAAAAGCCTAAGCGTTCTGCGGGCGCGAAATTCGCAAAATCCGAGGATAAATCCTATCGGAAAGCCGATTACAATAGCGAAAAGTATCGAGATGCTTGAAGTGTAAAGCGTCGCTTTAATCGCCGAAAAGGTCTCCGCGTCGCCGCTAAGAAGTAGCCCGAATGCGCTTAAAATTCCTTCTAAAATAAAGTCCAAGATCACGTCCTAAATGTTCTATTTTGGCATATTTATAAACCAAATTTATATGCTATAATAGCACATTTTTTAAAGGAGATAACATGAAAAAAATATTTTTTGTTTCGCTCGCTCTTAGTGCGAGCCTTTTTGCCGCTGATAACGATTTGGTGATGGCAACTACAACGAGCACCGATAATACGGGCTTACTAGACGCGATCTATCCTGCGTATAAGGCGGAAACCGGCGTCGATGTCAAATGGACGGCGGTAGGCACAGGTGCTGCTCTAAAGCTTGGCGAGAACTGCGATGCGGACATACTTTTCGTGCATTCGCCGAAGGTCGAGAAGGAATTTGTAGAAAAAGGCTTCGGCGTTGATCGCACGCCCGTTATGTATAATGATTTTATCCTCATCGCCGATAAATCCATCGCGCCTAAATTTAAAGGCAAGGATCTTAAGGGTTCGTTTGAGCTGATCAAGGCGGAGAAGATTAAATTTTTCTCTCGCGGCGATAAATCGGGCACCGATAACAAAGAGAAAGGTATTTGGAAAAAGGTTGAGGGCGCCGTGCCTGAAAATGAGGCGTGGTATAACCAAACCGGTCAAGGCATGATCGCTACGATCAACGCAGCCGCCGAGCAAAAGGGCGTGACCTTTACCGATCGCGGCACCTACATCAAATACGAGGACAATAAAAAGGGCAATCCCGATATGGTTATCATCAATGAAGGCGATAACGATCTGAAGAATTTTTATTCCGTAATCGCGGTCAATCCGAAGCATTGCCCAAAAGCCGACTATGAAAACGCGCAGCGCTTCATCAAATGGATCACTAGCGAGAAGGGGCAGAAGTTCGTAGGCGATTTCAAGCTGCTAAATAAGCCGCTTTTCACCCCTGATGCGAATACTCGCAAGAATTAGCTCTAGCTAAATAAGGCTAAATTTAAAGCCCAAAGGCGAATCGCCGCCTTTGGGCTTTTGCTTTTTCATAAATCAATCAGCGCGCCTTTAAATTTAGCTATTTTGCTTCTAAAATTTAACCGGCGCTTTTTACCGCGTCTTTTTACGATACATTTTTTACTTTCTAGCCATACGTTTAAATTTATCGCAGCTTCGTTTGTAGGCGATAGGCTTAAAATTTCAGCTATATTTGGGATCAGTGGGGATAAATTTCAGTCGCGTTCGGATATGCTCTAATGTCTAGCGATATTTATACAGCGCAAAATTTAGTAGTATTTATGTGTGACTCAAAAATTTTAGTTTGTTATGAATTTAATTTGAAGTTGCGGTTAAGCTCGGGCGTATGAAAAACGCCCGAGCTTATGAAGTTATGAAATTTTATGCGCGGTTTGTGGAACCGCTTCTGCCGCGTGCCGGTAAAATTACTTTTCAAGCGCAGGCAAAACTACCGAGCGCGCGGCTATAAATTTTATTTTGCGCGGGTTATTCGACTTCGGCGTCGATGACGTCATCGTCTTTTTTACCGCCGTTTGCACCGCTGCTTTGCGATCCGCCTTGCGCACCTTGATTTGCGCTGGCAGCCTTGTATAGATCCTCGGCGACCTTGCTTAGGGCTTCTACTTTAGAGTTTATCGCTTCCTTGCTCGCGTTTTCATCCTTTAGCACGGCTTTTAGATCATTTAGCGCGCCCTCGATCTTAGCGCGTAGATCGCTCGGTACCTTCTCGCCCATCTCGCTTAGGCTCTTTTCGGTTTGATGTGCGATGCTATCGGCTTGGTTGCGCGCCTCGACGGTTTCTTTGCGCTTGTTGTCTTCCTCTTTATGAAGCTCGGCGTCCTTTACCATCTTATCGATCTCGGCGTCGCTTAAGCCGCTTGAGCCGGTGATGCGGATGTCGGTTGCTTTGCCGGTGGCTTTGTCTTTTGCCGAAACGGTTAAAATTCCGTTCGCGTCGATGTTAAATTCCACCTCGATCTGCGGCACGCCGCGAGGGGCTGGCATGATGCCTTCAAGATTGAAATTTCCTAGCGATTTGTTGTCCTTCGCGAACTCGCGCTCGCCCTGCAAGACGTTGATCGTAACGGCGCTTTGGTTATCCTCTGCAGTCGAGAAGGTTTGAGATTTTTTCGTAGGTATTGTAGTTCCTTTTTCGATGATCTTAGTCATCACGCCGCCTAGGGTTTCGATGCCGAGGCTTAGCGGAGTGACGTCGAGTAGTAGCACGTCTTTTACGTCGCCTTTGATGACCGCGCCTTGAATCGCCGCGCCGATAGCTACGACTTCGTCAGGGTTTACGCTCTTATTTAACTCCTTGCCGAAAGCCTTTTTGACCTCCTCTTGCACCAAAGGCACACGCGTCGAGCCGCCAACCATGACGACTTCTTTTATGTCGTTCATGCTAAGACCTGCATCGCTTACGACCTTTTTAAGCGTGCTTATGGTCTCATCTACTAAAGAATCGATCATACTTTCAAATTTAGCTCTAGTGATGGTTTTCATCAGGTGTTTAGGACCCGTAGCGTCAGCGGTAATGAAAGGTAAATTTACCGTCGTTTCCATCGCGCTGCTTAGCTCTTTTTTGGCGTTTTCCGCAGCCTCTTTTAGGCGTTGCATAGCCATGACATCGCCGCGCAAGTCGATGCCTGTTTCAGATTGAAATTCTGAGGTTAAAAAGTCGATCAGTTTGTTATCGAAATCATCGCCGCCCAAAAATGCATTACCGCCGGTAGCTAAAACTTCTACGACGCTATCGCCGGTTTCTAGCACTGTTACGTCGAACGTACCGCCGCCCAGATCGTAAACTACGATCTTTTCGGATTCTTTTTTATCCAGTCCATACGCAAGCGCCGCTGCGGTCGGCTCGTTGATGATGCGAAGCACGTTTAGGCCCGCGATTGTTCCTGCTTCTTTTGTTGCCTTTCTTTGGCTGTCGTTGAAATACGCAGGCACGGTGATGACCGCATCGACAACCGGCTCGCCCAAAAACGCCTCGGCGTCCTCTTTTAGCTTGATTAGCACCTTGGCTGAAATTTCTTGCGGCGTATAGACCTTTCCCGCGATTTCTACCGCGCACGCGCCATTTCGGTCGATGATTTTATACGGTAGGCGCTTTTTGGCTTCCTGCGCGTTTTTCTCATTCATCATAAGACCCATGATGCGCTTGATCGAGTAGATCGTCTTTTCAGGGTTGGTGACTGCTTGGCGCTTGGCGCTGTCGCCTACTAAAACCTCGCCTTTGTCGGTGAAAGCGACTACCGACGGAGTGGTGTTTTTACCCTCTTTGTTCGGTATGATCTTGCTCTCGCCGCGCTCGAATATGCTTACGCACGAGTTTGTTGTTCCTAGGTCAATGCCTATGACTTTTGCCATTTGTTATCCTTTGTATTGAATTTAAAATTTTAAAATTTGAGCGATTATTTCGCCACTACTACCATAGCGGCGCGCAAAACGCGCTGCTTATACATATAGCCTTTTTGATAGACCTGAACTATATCGCCCGAGTTTGCACCCTCTGCCTCGATCATCGAGATCGCGTTATGCACGCTAGGATCGAATCCCGCATCCGTCGCTATCGGAACGATACCGTATTTTTCAAAAGTCTTTGTAAAAAGGCTTAGACATTGTTTTACGCCGACCTCAATTTTATCCGCAAGCTCATTACCTTCCACATCAATTTTGGCGGCTTCCTCAAGCGCGTCGATTATCGGCAGCAGATCCTTCGCAAAGCTCTCGCTAGCGTAAGCAACAGCGCTATCTTTTTCTTTTTCCAAACGTTTTTTGAGATTTTCAAAATCCGCATTGGCGCGGTAAAATTTATCAGTGATCTCACTCAGCTCGTTTTGAAGCTTTTGTATCTGCGCATCGGTATCGTCGCATGTCTGCGCCTCTTGCGGCTCGCCCGCCTCTGACGCGCACTGCTCGCAAACCTCTTTTTCTTCACTATCGCACGCTGCGTTTTTATCGCCGTGCTCTTTAAATTTATGGCTCATGCTACTCCTTTAGCGTAGTTAAAAAATTTCTCGTAATTCTCGTAAACGCTGCCTGCGCAGATCATCGTAGCATCCTCGCCTTCGAATTTCACGGAGCGTTTGATCCCCATAAATCCGTGCTCGAAGTAGGGCGCGAAGATCAAATTTTTAGTAAAATTTACGGCGATCGAGGGGTTGAGTAAAATTTTAAACCGCTCGTCTTTGAAAATTTTATACGCTACGACCTCGTTACAAAGAAATTCGATTTTAGAATTTTTTAGCTCTTTAATTTTGGTGCTAAGCTCGCGTAGACCGATCTGCATCGAAGCTAGCTCCAAATCTCCGAGTGAAATTCCTATTAAATTTGATAGGAATTTAAAAACTCTAAAATCGTATTTTAAGATAATCTCATCCGTTCTAAATGTAAGGATTATGAAGCGATCATCGTGATTGATAACTTCGCTTAGGGCTTCGTTTTCGGCGTTGAAAATCATACAGTAAATTTCAAAATCCTCAAGCACCGCTTCTAGCTCGCGAGCATCGTCTATTTTTAACTCATCGTCGAAGCTAAGCCTAGCGCGCCAGTAATCCTGCATCGTCGCAACTGTGGGGATTCTACCACCGCTTACATGAAGCTGCGTCAAAGCCCCCTCGTCGCTTAAGCGCTTAAAATAAATTCGAATGCTAGACGCTGACATCGCTACGCCCATACGCTCACCCAGCTCGGAGGATCCGATCGGGGTGTTGCTATCGAGATAGGCGGAAATGATGGATTCTAGGATCATATCGCGTTTATTCGTTTTCACTTTTAGCACTCTTTCGGTAAGATTGCTAGTATTATACAACATTGAGTGGTAGGATGTCAAGGTTTTTATATAAATTTTATAAAATTTTAGCAATCAAGTCTTGAGTTTGCTAAATTTTAACTATGATTTTTGAGGTGAGCGTAATTCTTGGGATTCTTGGAATTCTTGGAATTCTTGGAATTCTTGGAATTCTTGGAATTCTTGGAATTTATCGCGGTGCCGTCGCGGTAGAATTTTATTGTATTTTTTGTATCTGTAAACATAAATTTTACCGCACAGCCGGCTTAGAGCTTCGCCGTATGTGCCAGATTAATTCTATATTTGCAATAATGGCAAATTGGCAGTATAGCCGCAAATTTCGTGCTTACTAGCAAAAATTTTGTCATTTGCTGAAAATGTGAAGTTAAATGCTAAAAAAAACGTAAAATCCCCGTCGAAATGGCGCGCAAGCTAGACGTAAGTGCTAGGCAAGCAAAGCGGTGTGAGAACTCGCAAAGCTCAAAATTTTATTCGCTGGCGCAAATTTAAATATACTTTAACGAATAGAAGTGTAAAATACGCCTCAAATTTCAACGATCAAGGGTTTTTATGCTAAAAGACATCTTCCTTTTCGGCGGTTTAATTTCTTACGACCACACTTTTATCTACCTTTTCTACTTCTTTTTGGTCGTCGCTATCATCGTAGCCGTCGCGCTTTGTTCTACTCGCTCGCTTCAGCTTGTGCCACACGGCATGCAAAATATCGCCGAAGCCTACCTAAGCGGCGTGCTAACGATCGGTAAGGACGCGATGGGCAGCGAGGAACAAGCCAAAAAATATCTTCCGCTAATCGCAACATTGGGATTTGTGATATTTTTTAGTAACGTTATCGGCTTGGTGCCGGGCTTTGAGTCGCCGAGCGCGAGTTTGAATTTAACCCTTTCGCTTACGCTTTGCGTTTGGTTGTATTACCATTTTGAGGGCGTTCGCGAGCACGGCGTGATCAACTATCTAAAGCACTTTATGGGGCCGGTGAAAATCCTAGCTCCGTTTATGTTCGTCATAGAGATCGTCTCGCATTTTTCGCGCGTCGTATCGCTTTCGTTCCGACTTTTCGGTAATATCAAAGGCGACGATACCTTCCTTCTTGTTATGCTTACTCTCGCTCCTGCGCTAATACCGATGGTACCGTTTGCGCTGCTTACTTTTATGGCGATTTTGCAGACTTTCATTTTCATGGTTTTAAGCTACGTTTATCTAGCGGGCGCCGTGATCGTCGATGAGCATTAATTTTAAACGAAATTTCTTATACTTCCTCGTGGGTGCGTCGTTCGGATTGATTTTCGTCGGCGCATTCGTCTTTTTTGCCTATCCGTCATTTTATTTTTTGGGGTTAAAATTCCTCTTCATCTGCACCGCTCCGGGCGTAATATGCGTAATCATAACCTGCTTGATGGTCGATGTGTTCGACCTTAAAGAAAAGCTCCTTAGCAGCGGCGAGTAAAATCTATCCGATCAAATTTTAAAATTTAGCTGCGCCGCGCGCCGCTGCAAGCGAGTATTAAAGCAAAAAATTGTAAAATTACGCGAAATTTTTATTCTAAAAGGTTAAATTAATGTTTGAAACCGTGATCGGCCTAGAGGTACACTGCCAGCTAAATACCAAAACCAAAATTTTCTGCTCCTGCCCCACGAGCTTCGGCGATGAGGCGAATTCGCACATCTGCCCGACCTGCTTGGCGCTTCCCGGCGCTCTTCCCGTGCTAAACGAGGAGGCGGTTAAAAAAGCCATCAGCTTCGGCACCGCCGTCAATGCGACGATCAATCGTAAGTCGGTATTCGACCGCAAAAACTACTTCTATCCCGACCTTCCCAAGGCGTATCAAATTTCGCAGTGGACGATCCCGATCGTCGAGCACGGCGAGCTTTTTATAGCCTCGGACGGACAGAGCAAGCGCATCGGCATCACGCGCGCGCACCTAGAGGAGGACGCGGGCAAAAATAATCACGAAAGCTCGCGCAGCCTA
Source organism: uncultured Campylobacter sp. (assembly GCA_963523845.1). Taxonomy (GTDB): domain Bacteria; phylum Campylobacterota; class Campylobacteria; order Campylobacterales; family Campylobacteraceae; genus Campylobacter_B. The sequence continues at coordinate 8,255 of CAURFS010000037.1, forward strand.
GTCGATCTAAACCGCGCCGGCACGCCGCTTTTGGAGATCGTAAGCGAGCCTGATATGCGCTCTGCGGACGAGGCGGTCGCGTATCTAAAAAAACTCCACAGCATTTTGCGCTTTTTAAATATCAGTGACGCGAATATGCAGGAAGGCTCGTTTCGCTGCGACGTAAACGTCAGCATCCGTCCGCAAGGCGAGCAAAAGCTCTACACGCGCGTGGAGATTAAAAATTTAAACTCCTTTAAATTTATCCAAAAAGCGATCGAGTTTGAAGTGGAGCGTCAGATCGAAGCGTGGCAGGACGACAAATATGAGCAAGAGGTCGTGCAAGAAACCCGCCTTTTCGATACTGCTAAGTTTATCACTAAGCCGATGCGCAGCAAGGAGGACAGCGCCGAGTACCGCTACTTCCCCGATCCTGACCTGCTAACCGTGATCGTGGATGACGAGATGCTGGCTGCTGCGCAGCATATCCCCGAGCTGCCGGATCAGAAAAAGGCCCGCTATGTCCGCGAGCTGGGCGTTAAAGAAAAAGACGCCGAGATCATAATCTCGACCTACGAAAACGCGCGATTTTTTGAGGATCTGATCGCGGCGGGGCACGAGCCGAAACTCTGCGTGAGCTGGCTTACCGTCGAGCTTGCGGGCAGGCTCAAAAACGGCGTTACGATCGAGGACTCGCCAGTAAACAGCGCGAAGATGAGCGAGCTTTTAAGCGCGATCGAAGGCGGCGCAGTGTCGCAGAAGGCCGCCAAAGAGGTACTTGATTATCTAATGGAGCACGACGTGGCTGTAAGCTCGGTCATCGATAAGCTTGGTTTGAGGCAAGTAAGCGACGACGGCGCGATTTTGGAGATCATAGCGCGCGTGATGAGCCAAAACGAGGACAAGGTTGCAGACTACCGCGGCGGCAAGGACAAGCTATTTGGCTTCTTCGTAGGCCAAGTGATGAAAGAGGGCAAGGGCGCGTTTAACCCTGCAAAGGTGAACGAGCTTCTGAAACAGAAGCTGGGCTGATTTCGCAGCTTCTGCGGCGGCAAAGAGCGAATTAAAGGCGGCGCGATGCATGCGATAGATGAAGCTCTTAGGGATAAAATTTTAAATCTGCTCGCAGCGTTTTGCTTCGAGCTAAAGCTTTAACGCGCCAATGACGAAGGCTTTTGCGTGTTATATTTCATTCGGCGCGATCTCGGCGGCTACCTGCTCTCCTCGCGCACGTTTTGTTCTTTTGAGTTCGTTTTTTCTCGTGCGGGATGTTTGCATCAAGTGTCGGTCTGCGACGGATAGGTTTAAGAAACGCGTCCGTTAGGAATTTTACTTACGGCTACCGTCAAAGCGCGGCAAAGCTTGCAGGGAATGCGTAAAATTACTCTGCCTGAGGGAGCAAAAACGGCAACTCGGGTGCGCGGATAGGATCGAATACGCAGGGTCGAATTTGAGTGGTGAGTCGATGTGTAGGCTAAATTTAATCAATCGCTGCGTCGGATGCGCGTGCCGCAAACCGCGCACCAAACGATAGCGTGGCGAGCGACCGCATATCATTTAGGCTCAAAGCACGCCTTAAGAGATTTAAGCGGATTTAAAAGCGCGATTTGCGCTTAAGCGTCTGAGTAAAATTTTTAAAAATTTGATTTGCTTTGGCGATGCACGAGTGAAATTTTAAACGTATAATGGAGTTTCAAAATCCTCATTCGTTCACTGCCGCGCCTTTTGTGAAAGTGTTTTTTGACGGAAGAGCAAAACCTTAAAAGTATGAAATTTTAGTAAGGTAAATTTTAAAAAAAAAGCGAAGTTTTTGCTGAGTAAATTTCAAAAGCGCAAAATTTTAATGAGACGAAATTTTGACGAGATGAAATTTCAAAAAGCGAATTTTAAAGCGTGGCTTCGACTAGCATTTGTGCAGGCTCATGTCGGCGCTTTTGGGCTAAATTTTCAAAGAGCGGGAATTTCAATAAAATGAAATTTGAAAAACCGCAAATTTGCGAATAAATTTTTAAAAGGAACATAATGAAAATCGCGGTTATCGGCGCTGGCAAATGGGGTAGCGCGCTTTTTGACGCGCTTAGCGCAAAAAACGAATGCGTCATCACTTCTCGCACGCCAAGGCAAATTCCGCATTTTGTAAGCGTGAGCGAAGCGCTGGAATGCGAAGCACTGGTGTTTGCGCTCGCAGCACAGCAAACCGCGCAGTGGCTGGATCAAAATTTCACCTACAAAAATCAAAAAATTCTAGTCGCTTCCAAGGGCATCGACGCGGCTAGCGGCAGGTTTTTGAACGAAATTTTTGAAGCGTATGTCGCGCGCGGCAATCTCGCTTATCTATCAGGCCCATCGTTTGCCACCGAAGTCATGCAGAAGCTGCCTTGCGCGCTCGTCGTAAGCTCGTGTAACGAAAATCTAGCCGAACTTTTCGCAAGCACCTTCCCTGCCTACATCAAGACCTACACGAGTGGCGATATTATCGGCGCAGAAGTGTGCGGCGCGTATAAAAATGTCATCGCCATCGCTAGCGGCGTTTGCGATGGGCTCGAGCTCGGCAATAACGCTAGAGCGAGCTTGATCGCGCGCGGCATCGTAGAGATCGCGCGTTTCGGCAAGTTTTTCGGTGCGCGGGACGAGACCTTTTTGGGCTTAAGCGGCGTGGGCGATCTGTTTTTGACCGCCTCGAGCGCGCTATCACGAAACTACCGCGTGGGGTTAGGACTTGCACGCGGCAAAGGGCTCGAAGGAATTCTGCGCGAGTTGGGCGAGGTCGCCGAGGGCGTGGCTACGACCGAAGCGGTCGTAAATATCGCGACAAAGCACAAGATCTACGCTCCGATCGCTACCGAGGTCGCGCAAATTCTGCGTGGCAAGGACGTAAGGGCGAGTCTAAAGGACCTGCTACGCAAAAAATAGCCGTACGACGGAATTCTCTCGCTAAATTTTAGTGGCGGATTCGGCTTACATAGGTTTTGATTTAGCCGCTATGTTTGTGGAATTTAGTTGCTGGTTTGCGGATTTTGGTCGTTGTTTGTTTGGATCTGTTTACGCGGCTTTGCCTGATATTTTATGGGCTCTATTTTCGCTTGCTGCTTCGCGCATCCGATACGACGAAAATCGCAACAAAAGGGCACTTATATATGATGTGGT
>CAURFS010000038.1:0-11317 GCA_963523845.1 uncultured Campylobacter sp.
CTCCAAGCCCTGCGCATCGATCCACGGACGCTGCCAGTCTTCTTGCGAGGCGGTGACAATGACGATCTTATCGCCCGCGGCTTTGTAGCTTGCGATCTTGTCCATCGCACTTTGTTTTAGGATATCTTCGATGTGAGTGGTGGAGTATTTTTTGCAAATTTTATCGAATTTATCGGCGCTCATGCCCGAAAAAAAGTAGCCCAAGAGCTTTCTGCGCGTAAAATTATTGCTCGCAAGACCTAGCTTATATGCCGCTAAAATGGGCGATAGCACCAAAATCCCGCGAAAAAATTTCTTAAATCCGACTACGTAGGCGACGAACTCAAGCAGCGAATCATCGCGCGTGATCGTGCCGTCAAAGTCAAATAAAACAAGATTCATTGCCTCTCCTAGCAAAATTTCAGAAGCACAAATTTTAAAATTTGCCTATAAAAAAAGCGTGAAATTTAAAAGCTAAATTTCACGCCGAATTTTAAAATTTCATCCAAAAATTCTATTTTTTCGCCATTCGTCTGCGCGTCGTAGGGTCTAAGTATCGCTTGCGCACGCGGATATTTACGGGCGTGACCTCCACAAGCTCGTCCTCCTCGATCCACTCCAAAGCGCGCTCTAAATTTAATGCTCGCGGCGGCACGAGCTTGATCGCATCGTCGCTACCGCTGGCGCGGACGTTGGTTAAATTTTTACCCTTGATCGGATTGACATCCAGATCGTTCGGACGGCTGTGTTCGCCGATGATCATGCCCAGATAGACCTTCGCCTGCGGAGCGATAAAAAGCACGCCGCGATCTTGCAGGTTCCACAGGCTGTATCCTAGCGCCACTCCGTTTTCCATGCTCACGAGCGCGCCGTTTTGTCGCTTCTCGACCGCGCCGATGAAGGGGCGGAATTCCAAAAAGCTATGGTTCATTACGCCTTCGCCGCGAGTATCGGTCAAAAACTGCGAGCGAAAGCCGATAAGACCGCGCGCAGGGATCTCAAACTCCATGCGCGTCTGCCCGTCGCCGGTAGGATTCATCACCTTCATCTCGGCCTTTTTGCGACCGAGCTTTTCGATGACGGTGCCGGTGCAATCATCGGGCGCGTCGATGACTAGATGCTCGAAGGGCTCGCATTTGATGCCGTCGATCTCTTTGATGATGACTTCCGGGCGCCCGAGGCAGAACTCAAAGCCCTCGCGGCGCATATTCTCAGCCAAAATCGTGATCTGAAGCTCGCCGCGGCCGCTTACTTTAAATTTACCCTCGCCCGCGTTTTCATAGCGCATCGCGATGTTGGTTTTCATCTCCGCTTCCAAGCGCTCGTCGATCTTGTTTGAGGTTACGAATTTACCCTCCGTGCCGGCTAGCGGTCCATCATTTACGCTGAAAATTACGCTAAGGGTCGGCTCTTCGATATGCAGCGCATCAAGCGGGATTGGATTATTGGGATCGACGATGCTGTCACCTACGTCAAGCGCGTCAAAGCCAGCGATTGCCACGATGTCGCCCGTGCCCGCCGCGTCGATGTCGGTGCGCTCAAGCCCGTTAAAACCGATGAGCTTTGAAATTCTACCATTTATATGCGTGCCGTCGGCTTTGGCTAGCATAACGCTTTGGTTTTTATTTATAGTGCCGTTGAAAATCCTAGCGATGCCGATCTTGCCGACGTAGTTATCGTAATCGAGCGTAAAAACCTGCAGCTGCAAAGGATTATCGTCGCTGCCGCTAGGGGTCGGAACGTGAGAGATAATCGTCTCAAAAAGCGGCTTCATGTCGGTGCTCTCGTCGCTTAGATCGTATTTTGCATAGCCGTTTTTGGCCGCGGCGTAGATGACGGGGAACTCAAGCTGCTCGTCGTTTGCGTCAAGCGCTACGAAAAGATCGAAAATTTCATTTACTACGCGGTCCGGATCGGCTGCGGGCTTGTCGATTTTGTTTACGACTACGATCGGTCTAAGTCCCAAAGATAGCGCCTTTTTTACGACAAATTTCGTCTGCGGCATGACGCCTTCTTGCGCGTCGACGAGCAAAAGTACGCCGTCTACCATTTTTAACACGCGCTCGACCTCGCCGCCGAAATCGGCGTGACCTGGGGTGTCGATGATATTGATTTTAACGCCGCCGTAATGGATAGCGGTATTTTTGGATAGGATCGTAATGCCGCGCTCGCGCTCAATATCGTTGCTGTCCATCACGCGCTCGCCGACCTCTTGGCGGTTGCCGAAGGTGCCAGATTGTTTTAAAAGCTCATCTACGATAGTGGTCTTTCCGTGATCGACGTGCGCGATGACCGCGATATTTCTGATATTTTCCAAATTTTTCTCCGTTTATAATTTCAAAAACTGATGATTATACTAAAAAAATTCTTAAGATAAAAATTTACGAGTATTCTTTGACTTCGCAGACAAAAAACTCATACACGCGCTGTTGGATTAGCGCATCCTCGTCATCATCTCCGATCAAACGGCGTAAATGTGAAAAATCAATCTTTTTGATATATTTTTTATTATTTTTGATATCTCTGTCGATCTCTTTTAAAAGCGAATCTAAATTTAAGCTTTTATAGGTTTTCGCCTTTAAGATATACTCTTTTACGATGGAGACCAGCACGCCGATGCGCTGCTCATCACCCGGATAAATTTCGCCAGCTATATCTTTGATCGCGTCGTAATCCTCGTCGGTCTGCTTCTTTTTAGCAAGCAGCATTGCGGCAAAAATTTTGGCTCTAAACTCAATAGAACGATGATGAGGGATAAAGACCTCGCGAAATACGGATAAAAGATGATTTTTAAAATTCATTTATAACCTTACTTTAAGAAACATTTCCATATAATCCCGTTTGCCCTTTCTTAGACCTGTGCAATGCTTTTTTTAGGCACCGCTTCAGGGTAGGAATACAGCAGAGCACTTAGATCTCGCATGTGCCGCAGCCATCTGGGAAGGGGTTTTACAAATCGATCCTATTAAGCCCGAAATGCTCTTTAAAATCCTCGCAAACACTCTGAAAATCAACGCCTTCAATTTTCGGCTTTGATTTGAAAAACTCTAACATCGAACTATACCCGCTAAGCAGCTCCTTGCTCTTTACGCCGTAACTAATCGAAATCCCCGCCTCAAAAAATGCCGCTAGCTTATCGCAATACTTAAGCGCCTTGCCGTCGATTGCGCGAAATTTATCTTCGTTAAACATCTTTAGGCTGCCCTCTGCAAATTTAGGCTCCTTGCCTAGCTCGAAGGTGCGGTTTTCAAACTCGTCTTTTATAAATTTACCGCTCTCTTTGCGGATACCCAAAATATAGCTAAAATCATCTCTCATATGTTCCGGCACGAAAGGTAAAATTTTATCGTCTATTAGCCGCATCTCATATTCGCTAATGATGTCGCTAAGACCCTTGACGCCGTATTTTACGGGGCTAATGATGTCGCGAGTGAGGCTTTCTGGTAGATCGTGAAATAGCGCGCAGAAAAAATTATACGCCGTGCGCGAGCGACACGCACCCACTTCAAGCGAGAAAAAGTAGCTTAAGATCGCGACTACCAGCATGTGTCCAAGCACCGATGTCTCAGGGATGCGCGGCGTCTGCGCCCAGCGCTTTTGAAAACGAAGTCTGCCGCTAAGATCAACTATGCGGGCAAGTTTTTTGTTCATCACGATCTTTCGCACACCGATGAGCTCGTAATAATCCTCGAGCTCCTCCTCGACCTTGGCTTTTAGCTCTTCAATATCGTTTAGAAACTGGCTAGTTTGATAGACGATGTTAAATTCCCATCGCGTAGAGAGGTAGCTTGCCGCCTTTAAGATCACGGCTTCTTTCTTATGATCTTTGGAATTTAGATATTTTTTAAATCGTTCGAAGAATGCGCCGTTTTGAATAGGCAAAAGATCACTTTCCAGGACGCTTAAAACCCATTCGTTGATCTTTTTTTTCTTGGTTTTTTGTATCTGATGAAAGACGTCCGGACGGATGTCGGTTACTACGATGCGCGCTAAAAACTCGAAAATCCCCGCTTCGATGACGTAGTTGATATCCACGTCCCACTCAAAGCTAGCGATAAAATAAGCGATTATAAATTTATGCGCCTGCTTGTCGAGCTCGACTAGACTTACCATCTTTGGGTAATCGTTCCAGCGGCTAATGCTTGCGGATTTAAAAATTTGTTCGACTAAATTTGAGCTTATCATCGGTAAATTTGATCCGAGTTTATTTCGATTACCGTGTGGACGTTGCCGCGCGGATTAAAATCGCCCGTGATTTTCATAAATTTAGGCTTTAGCTTGCTTTGAAGCGCGCCGTAAATTTCATTTATACTATCCTCGTGGCTGATGTAGCGGTTCATGAATGAATTTATGTAAAGTTTGATCGCTTTAAGTTCAACTACGAGCTTATCGGGGATATATTCCAAATAGATCGTCGCAAAGTCCGGATAGCCAGAGCGTGGGCAGCGGCAGCAAAACTCGGGCAGGGTAATTTTTATCAGATAATCGCGCTTCTGTTTATTGGGCCAAACTTCTAAATTTTCAATGTTAAAATTTTTTATCTCCTCTTCGCCGTATCTCACTGCACTCTCCTTAAATTTGATATATCGTTCGGCTTTTCGACGCAAAATCCCTGAATATAATCGATACCCATTTTATAAAGTTGCATTTGAAATTCCTGCTTATCTACAAAGCGCATTATGGTTTTGACGCCCGATTTTGCGCAGGCTTCATTAATGCCAATAAATATATTTTTAATCTTTTCATCGTCTAAATTTTTGTTAAATTCTATATCATAAACGATAAAATCCACTTCTAAAAATTTTAAATATTCAAAGCTTGCATTCGAGCCGCCAAACTGCGACAGCGCGAAGCTAAATCCGAGTTCGCGGAATTTAATTAAAATTTCATCAAAGCGCTTAATCTCCGAATAGATAAGCTTTTCGTTAAACTCAAACACGATCTTTTTCGGATCGATTAGATTATTATCGATAAGCTTTAAAATTTCATTGCGAAACTCGTTATTTCGTAGGGTCTGAGGCATAATCTCGATAAAAATTTTAGCGTCGATATCTTTAAAATAGATGATCCTAGAAATCTGCCTCATCATCGAAATATCGTATTTAATATCGTAATGATTTAGAAGCAAAATATCTAAAATTCTACTTTTTGTAATCTTTTCGCCGCTTCTTAGATCAAGCTTCGGAATTAAATTTATATGAGATTTTACCCCATTTTTATCCGCGACGCGCTGATATTTAAAGCTAAAATTTTCACTATCGATCGCTTCCATAACGTCGGCAGAAAATACGTCTATTAATACTTTCTCTACGTCAATAGCCTTCTCGCCGTGCTCTTCGTCGTCCAGGTGATTTATCTTATAAAATAGCGCATTTACAATATTATTTAGATTGCGATCATACGAGCTTGGAAGCATCGTAAATTCGCTTTTTATCTCTACATTTTTAATCGTTTGACTTGAAATTTTATGTTCAAACATCCGCAAAATATGGCTTAAATTCGTAGCTTTTGATTCTACTCCGAATACAAAGTAGCCATTTATAAAGCGTCCTATCGGAAGGTCCTTAAAACCCTGCTCCGCCATAAAATTTGAAAGTTCCTTACAATACTCGTATAAAATTTCATCGCCGTTTTTATAACCGTACCGATCATTTATGTCGATGATATTTTTAATTCGCAAAAGAACGATATTTATTTGACGATTTTTAGCTAGATCATTACTTAAAATTTTCTCTATCTCCTCGCGCACGAATACGTGAGTAACGGGATCTATCAGCGTCTTTTGAAAGCCAAAGTAAATTTGATAGATGACATAATAAACATAGCAGATTAAAAGTATCAAAAACAAAATTACGTCATCAAATTTAAACTCGCCGTTTCGAAACAAAATAATTCCAAAAACAATCAAAACGCAGGTAAATGGTACCGAAATTTTAAGTGCCGTTATGAAACGGTTTTCGCGCTCTTTGGTCTCACTAAATAAAACAGACATTATATATCCAAGTGTTTAACATCTTTGGCATGATCTTGGATGTAGTTCCTACGCGGTTCAACCTCATCTCCCATGAAGAGATTAAAGGTATCGCTAGCACTCTGTGCGTCTGCAATGCTGATTTTTAAAAGCCTTCTATTTTCAGGGCTCATAGTGGTTTCCCAAAGCTGCTCCGGATTCATCTCTCCAAGACCTTTATAGCGCTGAATATAAGCGCCTTTTTTCGAGCTTTTTTCGATTTCATCTAAAATTTCAATAAAATCCTTGCCAAAGCTTACATCCCGCTCTTTGATCTTTGAATAAACTCTGATCGCCTCTTCAAAGATATAATTGCCGAATAAATTCTCATCTATCACAAGCTGTTCCAAGCCGCTTGGCGTCTGAACATAAATTCTAATCCCTTCATCATTTACGTAGGAATTTAAGATATTAAATCCCTCACTCTCCAGGCGCGGTTTTAAAATTTTAAATAACTCCTCGTAGCCGAGGCTGCGCACTTCATCGTTTTCTATTAAAAATCTGATCGCGCTAAGCACGCTGAAGCGCTTTTTAAGCTCATTAAGAAGCGAGCGGTAGTTTGAGACGATTTTTAGATAATCGATCAGATCCTCGTTACCGATACCTTCAAACTCGCCCATATCAATGCCCGTTTCGATCAAAAACTCGCTCAGCGCCTTTTCGTCTTTCAGGTAAATCTCTTTTTTGCCCTTTTTATATCTAAAAAGCGGCGGCTGTGCCAGATAAACATAGCCGTTTTCGACAACAGGGCGCAAAAATCTAAAGAAAAAGGTTAAAAGCAGCGTTTGGATATGGCTGCCATCGACGTCCGCATCGGTCATAATGATGATTTTATGATAGCGAAGCTTTTCTTCATTAAATTCCTCGCCGATACCGCAACCAAAGGCCGTTATCATATTTTTAATCTCTTCGGATTGTAAAATTCTATCCAGCCGCGCCTTTTCTACGTTTAAAATTTTACCTCTAAGCGGCAGGATCGCTTGAAACACGCGGTCTCTTCCCTGCTTCGCCGAACCGCCCGCGCTATCGCCCTCGACTAGATAAATTTCACTAATGCTTGCATCCTTACTCTGACAATCGGCTAACTTTCCCGGAAGGGTGCCGACGGAATTTATATTGTCTTTTTTGCGCGTTAAATCGCGCGCTTTTTTTGCCGCTTCGCGACCGCGCGCGGCTAAAAGAGCCTTATTCATAATGGCGCGCGCTTCGATCGGATTTTCTTCAAAATACTTGCTAAGCACCTCAAACGCCATCTTTTGCACGATCGGTTTAACATAGCTGGAGCCCAGCTTACCTTTAGTCTGCCCCTCAAACTGTGGCTCAGGAACCTTTACGCTAATTACCGCGATAAGCCCCTCGCGAACGTCGTCGCCGGTGATCTTCGTATCCTTTTCGCGTGCAGCCGCATTTGCCGCGACGTAATTTGTTATTGCGCGCGTAAGACCCGCTCTAAAACCCGCCTCGTGCGTACCGCCGTCCGGAGTTTTGATATTATTTACGAAGCTTAATAAATTTTCGCTATACGTTTCGTTATACATCAGTGCAAAATCTACCATAACATCATCCGCACTATCGCTAAACGATACGGCTTTGGATATAGGAGCGGCTTTATTCATATCGTTTACGAAGCTTTCCAAACCGCCTTCGAAGTGAAAGTGCTCGTCCCTGCCCGTGCGGTTATCTTTAAAATTTATCGTAATTTTTGGATTTAGATATGCTAGCTCGCGAAATCTTTTTGATAAAATTTCATCATCAAATTCTAAAATTTCAAAAATTTCGCCGTCGGGCCAAAACTCGATCGTAGTGCCCGTGCGATTAGTAGTTTTTATCTTTTCAAGCTCGGTAGTAGGAATTCCTTTGGCAAATTCTTGTCTATAAATATTTCCATCACGTTTGATCGTAGCAACGAGCTTTTTTGAAAGCGCATTTACAACGCTAACGCCAACGCCGTGTAAACCGCCGGAGACCTTATAAGTGTCTTTGTCAAATTTACCGCCTGCGTGAAGCACGGTCAGAACCACCGTCGCAGCAGGAATTTTTTCAGTCGGATGTATATCCACTGGGATTCCACGACCGTTATCGCTAACGATACAGCTTCCTTCGCTAGTGATCTCGACATCGATCGTGTCACAGTACCCTGCCATCGCCTCATCGATCGAATTATCTACAACCTCATAAATCATATGATGAAGTCCGCCGATGTTGGTGTCTCCGATATACATTCCAGGGCGCTTTCTAACAGCCTCAAGACCTTTTAAAACTTTAATATTACTAGCGCCGTAATTTTGCTTCATAATTTTCCTTTAAATATTATTTATCGGCATGACAACCGTTTTTAGGCCGTCCGCGCTAAGTACGAACGCCGTATCGGAGCTGTTAAAATCAAGCTCAAAAATTTCGCTCTCTATGTTACTTAAAAAATCAAGCAGAAAGCGATTTTTCACGCCGAAGACTATCTCGCCGTTTATATCGATCGCCGCTTCAATTTCGGTCTTTGCCTCGGAATTGTCCTCGTTGATGCTCTCAAAAACCATTCCGTCCTTCTTAATGGTAACCTTCATCTCTTCACACATTGCGTTTATCGCTCGCACTCCACTTACCATCTTATCGCGCGGGATTAAAATTTTATACGCCGTATCGCTTGGGATCACGCGCTCGTAGTTTGGAAATTTACCGTTTATAAGCTTTGTAAAAAACTCAAAATTCTCGCTCACAGCTAGCAGCACGTTTTCGTCGTAGTAAATTTTAATTTTATCCGAAAATAACTTTTGAATTTCGCCTATCGCCTTTTTAGGAATCAAAATTTTAGTATCTAGCTCGCCCGCTTTTGATTGAGTGATCAGCTTATAAACGCTAAGTCGCTTCGTATCGGTTCCGACTAAATTTAAAAAGCCCTCTTTTACGTCGATTAAGGCTCCGTTTAGCTCATATTTTGGATTGTTCGTATCGATCGAAGGATAGATCTTTTTAAGACTTCTGCCTAAAATTCCAGCATTTACGTCAAAGCTGTTTTTACCTTCTACCGTAGGAAAGCTCGGAAAATCCCTCGTTTCAAACATCGGAAGCTTGTACTTGGATTTTTTTTGCTTTACAAATAGCGCTCCGTTGACAGTTTCTAAAGTAACGCTATCGTCGCTTAGACCTTTAATAACGCTAAGGAGCTTGCCTCCATTTGCTGTAGCTTCTCCATCTGTTTCTATTGAGATATTTTGTAGATTATAGCTTAGACCAATTTCATGATCGGTAGCTTTTATACTAAAAATTCCATCTTTTGCACTCATCAAAAGATGCGAAGTTATCGAGCTTAGATCTTTCTTATCGAGATAGGAGCTGGTATTGGAAACTATCTCTTCTAAAAGTTTTTTAGTGATTAACACTTTCATATTTTTATCCTTTTAAATTTTTATCGTTATAGTAGTTGGTATGCAGTTTTTGTGAAAAACTCATTTTTAGATCCATTTTTAGGAGGTTTATATCGTGAGTAAGAGATCTCATTTTATTCACTTTTATTCACGTTTTTTGATCTATTTTCATAGAATACATTAAATTTCATTCTTTTCCTTCTTGGTTATTTTGTTTTTTAGCTCTTCTATTTTTATCTTTAACATCTCGTCGGTTTGTATGAGTTCATTAATTTTTTTGATATTTTTGCTAATAGCGCTGTGATCTTTTAGATTAAAGAATGTTGCGATTTTTGGCATTGAGTTTTGAGTTAACTGTTTGGTTAGATATATGCAAATTTGGCGCGCTTCGACGACGTTTTTAGCTCGCGTTTTGCTCTTTAGCTCGCTAGGTTTTACGTTCAGTTCTTTTGAGATCACCTCTATGACGTGTTCGAGGCTCACGCTTGAATATTTTTGGTGAATTTGATCTTGCAGTGTACTTTTGGTAAATTCTAGCGTGATCTTCGTGCGAAGTATCGAGGAATATGCATTTAGTTTGTTTATTGCGCCTTCAATCTCGCGGATATTATCGCCCATATTTGCGGCGATATATTCTACGACGTCGTGTGGAATTCTAACGCGATTTTCCTCGCTCTTTTTATTGATAATGGCGATTTTAGTTTCGAGATCCGGCGGAGTGATGTTTGCTATTATGCCGCTTTCAAACCGCGTTGTCAGGCGACTTTCAAAGCCTTTTAGGAATTTTGGTGGTAGGTCGTTGGTAAGGACGATTTGGCAGTTTTTGTCTTTCAGCTCGTTAAACGTATAAAAAAGTTCTTCTTGAGCTTTGTCACGCCCGATTAAAAACTGAATGTCGTCGATGAGTAAAACATCGCAGTTGCGGTATTTTTGTTTAAATTTATCGATTGAGTTGTTTTTGAGATTAAAAACAAAATCATTAGCAAATTGCTCGCTAGTGACGCAGATGACGGTCTTTCCCTTTTTGATGCAGTAATTTCCGATCGATTGAAGTAGGTGAGTTTTGCCAAGTCCACTAGGTCCATAGATAAAGAGTGGATTAAAGCGGATTCCAGGCTCTTTTGCGACGGTAATTGAGCACTCAAAAGCAAATTTATTTGAATCGCCGATGATGAAATTTTCGAAGTTATAGTTTTCGCTTAAAATTGTGCTCTTAGGCTTTTCGGAGATGATTTTTACCTTTTCTTTCGGCGAAATTTTAGCCTTTGAGGTGATCTTAACGATCACGTCGTTAAGCCCAAACTGTTTTTTGATAAGCTCTTTTATTTTAGTGCCGTATTTTGTCTGAGCGTATTTGGCGATAAACTCGTTAGTTGCGTTATAGATGAAAAATTCCGGTGTCGAATTTTTATCGTTAAATTTCAAATTTTTAATGTATCTAGAGTATTCGGTAGGTAAAATTTCCTTCTCTAAATTCGATAAAATTTCTTGTGCTTGCGACGTCGCCATAAAATTCCCTTGCAAATTAGATTAAGATTTTAGCTAAATTTCGCTAAATTTGCGGTAAATTTAAGTTTATTCACTTGTGATTAAGCCGTGAATAAGCGTGAAAGAGGGTTATGAAAATTTTAGGAATCGATCCCGGAACTAGAAATTTAGGCTATGCGATTTTAGAAAAAGATGTGAATAAAATCACCCTCATAGAGGCGGGATTAGTGAAAATGAAGGCCGAAAACGTGCAATTTCAAATGACGCAGATGAGCGAGGCAATCGATCAAATTTTTAGAGCTCATAAGATCGATGAGGTCGCGATAGAATCGATGTTTTACGCCTACAATCCGCAGTCTGTTTTAAAGCTCGCTCAGTTTCGCGGCGCGCTGGCCCTTAAAATTTTACAAATTTTTGGAAATTTCGCCGAATACACGCCGCTTCAGATAAAAAAATCGGTCACCGGAAAGGCGAAGGC